>NZ_JBMNDO010000031.1:0-75606 GCF_052542855.1 Streptomyces sp. SAS_281 | reverse complement strand
TCCAGGGCTTCCTGCACAGCTACAACTACCATCGCTGCCACACCGCACTCGGAGGCCGGCCCCCAATCACCCGCGTCAACAACCCTGCGGGTCAATACACCTAGGGCGTGTTTCGGGTGCCGCTCCAGGCGAAAATCTTTGCATAAAAGTGCACCGCTGCGTATAGTCATGCCATCGACTAGGAGGCTTTCGATGGCGGTACGCGCAGCAGTGGCAGGAGCGAGTGGTTACGCGGGCGGGGAACTGCTCCGTCTGCTGCTCGCCCACCCCGAGGTGGAGATCGGCGCCCTCACCGCCAACTCCAACGCGGGCCAGCCCCTCGGTGCGCTCCAACCGCACCTGCGCCCCCTGGCCGGCCGCATCCTCCAGCCCACCACCGCCGATGTGCTCGCCGGGCACGACGTCGTCTTCCTCGCCCTGCCGCACGGCCAGTCCGCCGCCGTGGCCGAACAGCTCGGCGACGAGGTGCTGGTGGTGGACATGGGCGCCGACTTCCGCCTCCGGGACGCCGCCGACTGGGAGAAATTCTACGGCTCGCCGCATGCCGGCACCTGGCCCTACGGCCTGCCCGAACTGCCCGGCGCCCGTGCCGCCCTCGCCGGGACCAAGCGGATCGCGGTGCCCGGGTGCTACCCGACCGCCGTGTCGCTCGCGCTGTACCCGGCGTACGCGGCACAGCTCGCCGAGCCCGAGGCCGTGATCGTCGCCGCGTCCGGGACGTCCGGCGCCGGCAAGGCGGCCAAGCCGCATCTGCTCGGCTCCGAGGTGATGGGCAACATGACCCCGTACGGCGTCGGCGGCGTGCACCGGCACACGCCCGAGATGATCCAGAACCTCAGCGCCGCCGCAGGCGAGCCGGTCACCGTCTCGTTCACGCCGACCCTCGCGCCCATGCCCCGCGGCATCCTCGCCACGTGCAGCGCGAAGGCGAAGCCCGGTACGAGCGCCGAGAGCGTACGCGCCGCCTACGAGAAGGCGTACGCGGACGAGCCGTTCGTCGACCTGCTGCCCGAGGGCCAGTGGCCCGCCACCGCCGCCGTGTACGGCTCCAACGCCGTGCAGGTCCAGGTCGCGTACGACGAGGCGGCCGGGCGGATCATCGTCATCAGCGCCATCGACAACCTTGCCAAGGGCACCGCGGGCGGCGCCCTGCAGTCCATGAACCTCGCCCTCGGACTGCCCGAGGACACAGGACTTTCCACGATCGGAGTCGCACCGTGAGCGTCACGGCAGCACAAGGATTCTCGGCGGCGGGCATCGCCGCCGGAATCAAGGAGAACGGCAACCCGGACCTGGCCCTCGTGGTCAACAACGGTCCGCGCCGCGCCGCCGCGGGCGTCTTCACCTCCAACCGCGTCAAGGCCGCCCCCGTCCTCTGGTCCGAGCAGGTCCTCAAGGGCGGCGAGGTCTCCGCCGTCGTCCTCAACTCCGGTGGCGCCAACGCCTGCACGGGCCCGCAGGGCTTCCAGGACACCCACGCCACCGCCGAGAAGGCGGCCGAGGTCCTCCAGGGCCACAGCGCGGGCGAGATCGCCGTAGCCTCCACCGGGCTCATCGGCATCCTGCTCCCCATGGACAAGCTGCTCCCCGGCATCGAGAAGGCCGCGGCAGCGCTCAGCGAGCACGGCGGCGAGAAGGCCGCCATCGCCATCAAGACCACCGACACCGTGCACAAGACCGCCGTCGCGGGCGGCGAGGGCTGGACCGTCGGCGGCATGGCCAAGGGAGCGGGCATGCTCGCCCCGGGCCTGGCCACCATGCTCGTCGTGCTCACCACCGACGCCGACGTGGACGCCGCCGGTCTTGACGCCGCGCTGCGCGACGCGACCCGCACCACCTTCGACCGGGTCGACTCGGACGGCTGCATGTCCACCAACGACACCGTGCTGCTGCTCGCCTCCGGCGCCAGCGGGGCGGCCCCTGAGCAGAAGGAGTTCGCCGAGGCCGTCCGGACCGTCTGCGCCGACCTGGCCCGGCAGCTCATCGGGGACGCCGAGGGCGCCTCCAAGGACATCCGGATCGAGGTCGTGAACGCCGCGACCGAGGACGACGCCGTCGAGGTGGGCCGCTCGATCGCCCGCAACAACCTCCTCAAGTGCGCCATCCACGGCGAGGACCCCAACTGGGGCCGGGTGCTCTCCGCCATCGGCACCACGAAGGCCGCCTTCGAGCCGGACGCGCTCAACGTCGCCATCAACGACGTCTGGGTCTGCCGCAACGGCTCGGTCGGCGAGGACCGCGACCTGGTCGACATGCGGTTCCGGGAGGTCCGGATCACCGCCGACCTCGCCGCCGGCACCGAGTCCGCCGTCATCTGGGCCAACGACCTCACCGCGGACTACGTCCACGAGAACAGCGCGTACAGCTCATGACGACGGCGCGGAAGCACACCGCACTCCCGAAGGCGCAGATCCTCATCGAGGCCCTGCCCTGGCTGACCCGGCACAACGGCAGGACCGTCGTCATCAAGTTCGGCGGCAACGCCATGATCGACGAGGAGCTGAAGGCGGCCTTCGCCCAGGACGTCGTCTTCCTGCGGCACGCCGGCCTCAAGCCCGTCGTCGTGCACGGCGGCGGCCCCCAGATCAGCGCCCAGCTCGACAGGCAGGGCCTGGTCAGCGAGTTCAAGGCGGGCCTGCGCGTCACCACGCCCGAGGCGATGGACGTCGTACGCATGGTGCTCGCCGGCCAGGTCCAGCGCGAGCTGGTCGGCCTGCTCAACCAGCACGGGCCGCTCGCCGTCGGCATGACCGGCGAGGACGCCCACACCATCACCGCCGTACAGCACCGGCCCACTATCGACGGCGAGCTCGTCGACATCGGCCGGGTCGGCGAGATCACCGCCATCGACACCGGCGCCATCCAGGCCCTGCTGGACGACGGCCGTATCCCGGTCATCTCCTCCATCGCCCGGTCCGCCGACGACAACCACGTCTACAACGTCAACGCCGACACCGCGGCCGCCGCACTCGCCGCCGCGCTGAACGCCGAGACGCTGATGGTCCTCACCGACGTCGAGGGCCTGTACGAGGACTGGCCGAACAGCGACGACGTGATCAGCCGGCTCACCGCCACCGAACTGGAGAAGCTGCTGCCCGAGCTGTCCAGCGGCATGGTGCCCAAGATGCAGGGCTGCCTGCACGCCGTACGCAACGGGGTGGAGACGGCCCGCGTCATCGACGGCCGGGTCCAGCACTCGATCCTGCTGGAGATCTTCACCGACGAGGGAATCGGCACGATGGTCGTGCCCGACGCACAGGGGGAGTCATGAGCAACGCCGAACTTTCGCAGCGCTGGCAGCACGCACTGATGGACAACTACGGCACCCCGAAGCTGTCCCTCGTGCGCGGCGAGGGCGCCCGCGTGTGGGACGCGGACGGCACCGAGTACCTCGACTTCGTCGGCGGCATCGCGGTCAACGCCCTGGGCCACGCCCACCCGGCCGTCGTGGAGGCGGTCACCGCCCAGATCTCGACCCTCGGGCACGTCTCCAACCTGTTCATCGCCGAACCGCCCGTCGCGCTCGCCGAACGCCTCCTCGGGCTCTTCGGCCGCACCGGCCGGGTCTTCTTCTCCAACTCGGGCGCCGAGGCCAACGAGGCCGCGTTCAAGATCGGCCGGCTGACCGGGCGCACCCACATGGTCGCCACCGACGGCGGCTTCCACGGCCGCACCATGGGCTCGCTCGCGCTCACCGGCCAGCCCAAGAAGCGCGAGGCGTTCACCCCGCTCCCCGGCGACGTCACCCATGTCCCGTACGGCGACGTGGAGGCGCTGCGGTCCGCCGTCACCACCGACACCGCGCTGGTGATCATCGAGCCCATCCAGGGCGAGAACGGCGTCGTCGTCCCGCCCAAGGGCTACCTGGAGGCGGCCAGGGAGATCACCCGGGCCACCGGCACCCTGCTCGTCCTGGACGAGGTCCAGACCGGCATCGGCCGGTGCGGGACGTGGTTCGAGTACCAGGCCCACCAGGGCGTCGAGCCCGACGTCGTCACCCTCGCCAAGGGGCTCGGCGGCGGACTCCCGATCGGCGCCACGATCGCCTTCGGCGCGGCGGCGGACCTCCTCGCACCCGGGCAGCACGGTACGACGTTCGGCGGCAACCCGGTCGCCTGCGCCGCCGGCCTCGCGGTCCTGGACACCCTCGCCGCCGACGGCGCCCTCGACCGGGTGAAGCGGCTCGGTGAGCGCGTCCGGGAGGGCGTGGAGGGGCTGGGGCACCCCCTGGTCTCCCATGTCCGGGGCTCCGGCCTGCTGCTGGGTATCGTGCTCACCGAGCCCCTCGCGCCCCAGGCGCAACAGGCGGCTCAGGGTGCCGGTCTCCTGGTGAACGCGCCCGCGCCCGACGTCCTGCGGCTCATGCCGCCGCTGACCATCGGCGACGCGGAGGTGGACGCGTTCCTCCGGGCGCTGCCGGGCGCCCTCGACGCGGCATACGGGGACGGACGATCCGGAGAGAAGCGCTCCGGAGAATGAGGCGACGACGATGACCGAGGCGCAGGAATCCGAGTTCGGCGGGCCTTCGGTGCCGCAGACCCGCACGGCGCGCCACCGCCGGATCGTGGACATCCTCAACCGGCAGCCGGTGCGCTCCCAGAGCCAGCTGGCCAAGCTCCTCGCGGACGACGGGCTGAGCGTCACCCAGGCGACGCTCTCCCGGGACCTGGACGAGCTGGGCGCGGTGAAGATCCGCAACACCGGCGGCGAGCTGATCTACGCGGTGCCGAGCGAGGGCGGATTCCGCACCCCGCAGGCGCCGCTGGGCGGCTCCGCCAAGGAGGAGCGGATGCGCCGGCTCTCCGCCGAGCTGCTGATCTCGGCGGAGGCTTCGGCCAACCTGGTGGTGCTGCGTACGCCGCCGGGCGCCGCGCAGTTCCTCGCCTCGGCCATCGACCAGGCCGAACTGCACGACATCCTCGGCACCATCGCGGGCGACGACACGCTCATGCTGATCAGCCGCGACCCGGCCGGCGGGCAGGCGCTCGCCGACCATCTGCTGCGGCTCGCGCAGAACGAGCGTTAGGACCTGCCCGGCGGGGACGCTGCGGAGGCCGTCCGGCATCCGCAGGACGGCCTCCCGATGGTGTGCGCCGGGCGGCCCGGCCGAAGAGGGGGCGTTCAGTCCGCGGCGAGGCCGGCGAACGCCTCGGTCGTGAGCTCCTGCAGCTCCGCGAGCGGGACGTCGCGGAGACGCTGAGTGAGCGCCCACCGATGACCGAAGGGGTCGAGCAGCTGGCCTTCCCGCTCGCCCCAGAAGGCGTCGCCCAGCGGCCGGATCACGGTGGCCCCGGCACCGACCGCCCGCTGCCAGGCGTCATCGACGTCGTCGACGTGCAGACAGAGGGCGCCATAGGTGCCGCCGAAGTGCTGCGGACCGTAGGAATCCATCTCGGGGAACTCGTCGGCCAGCATCAGGGTGACCGGCCCGACCCGGACCTGGACGTGGATCAGCCGGCCGCCGGGGACCTCCAGCCTGGTGAGCTCCTCGGCCCCGAACGCCTGTCGGTACCAGGCGGACGCCTCGTCCGCGCCGCGCACGGTCAGGTGCAGGGTGAGGGAGTGGAACGACATCGGTGTTTCCTTTCCTGGAATCCGGATCGGGCCGGTCCGGGCGCCGCGTCACCGCGCGCCCCCGGTCCGGCTGTTCGACGTTTCCGCAGCGGTGATCGTCAGGAGCCATGCCGGCGAGAGCCTCACCTCCACGGCCGCAGCTTGTCCGGGTTGCGGATCGCCCAGATGCGCAGGATGCGGGACCCCTCGATGTCGAACGCGTACACCGACAGCACCTGACCGCCGTCCATCGCGACGAGTCCGGGCTGCCCGTTGACGGTCCGCTCGCGGAGGTCCAGCCGGCCGGCGAGGCCCGCCAGACGCACCAGGAACTCCGCGACCCGGAGATGGCCCCGGAGCGGCGTCGGCGAGGCCGTCGCGCGACCGCCCCCGTCGGCGACCGCGACGACCGACGGGTCGAGGAGCCGTACCAGGGCTTCCACGTCCTTGGCCTGCCACGCCTGTCGGAACTCGCCCACGACGACGGAACGCTGCCGGGTCCGCGCCCCGCCGGTGCGGGCGGCAGCCACGCGCCGACGCCCCGAGGAGGCGAGCTCGCGGCAGGCCCCCGGGGTGCGGCCGACGATCTCCGCGACCTCGTTGAACGGCACCCGGAACACGTCGTGCAGCATGAAGGCGACGCGTTCGGCCGGCGTCATCGCGTCGAGCACGACCAGGAACGCCATCTCGACGGACTCGTCCAGCGTGATGTGGTCGGCGGGATCCCTCGCCGTGGATCCGTGGGACATGCCGGGCCACTCGGCCCGTGCCGGCACCGGCTCCGGAATCCACTCACCGACGTACCGCTCCCGGCGCAGCCGCGCCGAACGGAGCTGGTCCATGCAGATGCGGCTCACGACGGTGGTCAGCCAGGCGGCGGGTTTCGCGACGGCGGCCCGGCGCTCCGCGGACTGCGCGAACCAACGGGCGTACGCCTCCTGGACGGCGTCCTCCGCCTCTGTCAGCGAGCCGAGCAGACGGTACGCGAGATTCGCGAGACTGCGCCGTTCCGAGAGGAGCGGTTCGTCCCCGGACCCCGCCGCGGCATCCTCGTTCCCGTCCGTGAACTCCATGGGGTCAGCGCCTTCCCGTCGTCACGTGAGCATCCTCCGTGAGAGACGACGGACCGGCCCCCGCGGATGTCAGGCGGCCACCCCGCGCCCGCCCGGCTCCTGACGATCGGGGCCCCTGCCGCGTCGGTACGGGGGCGGGCACGGCGGACGGCCACGACGGCGACCGTCTGCCCGTGTCCCACGCAGCGATCGCGACAGGAGGACACGGCATGACCAGGATCGGCATCGTCATCGGCAGCACCCGTCCGGGGCGGCTCGGCCCGCAGGTGGCGGAGTGGGTGCACGAAGTCGCGGCGCGCAGGACCGACGCCGCGTTCGAGCTCGTCGATCTCGCCGAGTTCCGGCTCCCCCTCTTCGACCAGGCCGTTCCCCCCGCCATGGGAGGAACCGGGGGGCCCGGGGCACAGGCATGGGTGCGCACGGTCGGCTCGTTCGACGGGTTCGTGTTCGTCACGCCGGAGTACAACAGCCAGCTGCCCGCCGCGCTCAAGAACGCCATCGACTTCGTCCACGCCGGATGGGCGGACAAGGCCGCCGGGATCGTCGCCTACGGGGCCGCCGGCGGTGCGGGGTCCACGGCCCAGTTGCGGCAGCTGTGCGGTCTGCTCGGGCTCGCCGACGTGCCGGCCCAGGTCTCTCTTCACCTGGGCGCGGACTTCGAGGACTTCAGGGTGTTCGCGCCGGCCGCGTCCCGGACGCACTCGCTGGAGGACCTGCTCGACCGCGTAGTCGGCTGGACCACGGCACTGGCGCCCCTGCGCCGCGCCCGCACGACCTCCCCCGGCTGAGCCGCCTCCCCCCGACCGGTACAGAAGGAGACGAACGAGCATGCCCCATCTCACCGTCCACGCTCTCGAGTCGCAGATCGCCGGCCACGAAGGCGACCTCATCGCCCGGCTCACCGGAGCGGTCACCTCCGTCTACGGGGAGCGGGTCCGCGATCCCGTGGTCGTACGACTCGTCGGACTCGCGGTCGGCCGCTGGGCCGTCGGCGGTGCGGCGCGCCACGAGGTGGCGCCGACCGTGACGTTCGCCATCGGGGAGGACGCGTTCACCCGGACCGACGGACCGCGGACCACGGCCCGGCTCGTCGCCGCGGTGACGGACGCGGTCGCGAGGACACTGGGGGAACACCACCGCGACGGGACGGTCGTCGACCTCGTCGCCACCCGCGCCGACCGCACCGCGGTCGGCGGCCGTCTCGTGAGCGACGGACCGGGCAGCGAGGCGGACGGGTGGCGGGACCGCGTCGAGATCGAGGCGCTCCGCGCGGAGTTCACGGACGCGGCGATGATGAACGACCACGACCGGCTCGCCGCCCTCTTCGTGCCGGACGGCGTCGTCCGCATCCCTGACGCCGGGATCGAGGCCGTCGGCCGCGACGGCATCCGAGGGCTCGGGCGGCGGCGTGAGGCCGGCTTCGACGTCTTCGTCCAGACGGCCCACCCCGGCGTCGTCACCGTCTCGGGGGACACCGCGGCCGGGCGGGCCTGCCTCTCCGAGATCATCCGGATGCGTGACGGTGCCTCACACCTCAACTACGCGATCTACCACGACCGTTACCGGCGCAGCCCGGAGGGCTGGCGCTTCGTCGAGCGCGTCTACGAGATCCGCTATCTGGACTCCACGCCGCTCGCCGGGGGGCCGGCCGGATCCGTGGTGGATCACGGCCGGCCGCCGCCACCGCCCTCCCCGCAGGAGTCGTCGCGAGGGGCCGGGCGGCAGGGGCCGGTCGCGGGGAGCCGTCAGTAGTTGGTGATCGCGGTCGTGCCGCCCACGGTGCCGATCGCGATGTGCGGGCTGCGGGCCGGGTCGGCCCAGGTCAGGATGCGGTCCATCGCGTCCGCCGGTACGGAGACGCAACCGGCGGTCGCGCCGGAACCGTTGACGTGCAGGAAGATCCCGGCGCCCCGGCCGCGCACCGGCTCGTCGTAGTTGAAGCCGATGACGAGCGCGCGGGCGTACTGCGTGGGGTACGCGGTGATCTGCTCGGACTCCGAAGCCCGGCAGTCGGAGGGCAGCGGCTCGACCCAGCGGTTGTAGGCGGCGGCCTCGTTGTCCTCGCACCACCAGGACTTGGTGGTGGCCTGCCGGTACGAGTAGAGCGTGCCGGCGGGCGCGGCCTTGACCCCGAAGGCGTAGGGCAGGTCGTACAGGCCGGTCGGCGTCGTATAGGTGCTCTGCTGGCGGGTGCTGCCCTCGGTGAGCCCGTTCGAGCCGAACCGGGCGGCGGCGGTCCCGGCGGCGACCCACTTCCCGTCGCGCAGGTCCCACCAGGTGAGGGTGCCGGCGGTGGACGAGGTGGAGTCCGCCATGGCGGTGATCAGTTGGGTGCCGCCGCCCGTGTCGGTGAGACGGGTCGGCAGCGGGGCGGTGGCCAGCGGGGGCCGGCCGGCCCCGACCACGGTGCCGAGGGCGAGCAGGACGGCGGCGGTAGTCACAAGTCTTCGCATGTCAGGGACTCTAGGCGGCGATGTGCCCGACCGCCCCGGAAAACAGCCTGTCAGTTGATACGGAATCCGGCCGCCCGCAGCAGTCGCCGCGCCGCCACCCGCACCGCCCGGGGCGACTCCGGACCGTCGCGCCCGCGCAGCCACGCCACCGGGAACTCGGCCGCGTAGGGGAGCAGCGCCCCGGTGGCCGCCCGCACCACGGCGGGTGACGGGTCGTCCAGCAACGGTGTCAGGCCCTCCCGCGTCACCGCGTCCAGCGCCCGCAGCCCGGTCACCGCCTGGGCGCGTACGGCCGGGACCGGGTGGCGGACCAGGGCCCACAGGGTGCCCGCGTCCGCCTTGCGGTCGCCGCACTCGCCGAGCCCGGCGGCGGCGCCCGGCGCGACGGCGTCCCCGGTGCACACGGCCCGGTACAGCGGCAGCGGGTCGGTCCCGCCCTGGCGCACCACGTACCGGGCGCAGGCCCGCACGACGCCCGACCGGTCCGTCAGGTGGGCCCGCGCCTCCTCGTACCGGCCGGCGCGCCGCAGCGCGGTGACTCCGGCGGCCCGGACGCGGCCCGAGCGGGCGGTCAGCAGGATGCCGATGACACCGTCGTCGCGGCCCGTCTCGCGCACCGCGGTGACGGCCGCCTCCGCGCACAGGTCCTGGAGGACGGCATCCCCCGAGCGTGCGGCGATGCGGGCCAGCCCGAGCGGCGGCAGCAGTCCGCGCTCGACGGCGGTGCGATGGGCGAACCGCCGCGTCGCCCGGTCGGCGCTCGCCAGCAGCGGGTGCAGGAACTCGGCTGGGCCCTCGCGCAGCGCCCGGCCCAGCAGCTCCACGGCGAACCCGCCCCGCTCGCGCCGGCCCAGGAGCAGGATCAGCTCCACCTGCGCGACGAGACCGGCGGCCGGTGCCTCCGCGAGCAGGGCCCGGGCCCGACCGCGTACCGGAGCCGCCCAGTCCACGCAGCGCACGACGAGGAGCGGCAGCAGGTCCGGGTAGCGGGACACCCGGTCGAGCGCCGCCTCGCGGATCCGGCCGTCGGGGTGGCACAGGGCGAGGGCGGTCGCGGGTTCGGCCCGCGCCGCGCTCCGGTCCCGGCGCGGTGGATCCCAGCCGTCCGGGGCGTACCAGGGCGGGTACCGGACCGCGAGGTCGAGCGCCACCCAGTACTCCGCCGACTCCCGTCCGCCGAGCGCTTCCCGCAGCGGCACGCCGTCGGCCAGCTGCCGCACCGTCGTCCAGGCGTCGTCCATGATCCCCCCAGGTGTTCCGGGTGCCGACCGTACCTGCGGCCGGACGGCCTCGGCATCGTCTTTGACAAAGCATGCAGAGCTCTGCATAGTTATGCCTAACAGTGATCGTGGCACTTCCGAGGAGCACGTAGTGAGCAACGGCAACGGCAACGGCGACGTACGTCTCTGGGGCGCCCGCTTCGCCGACGGCCCGGCCGAGGCGCTGGCCCGGCTGTCCGCCTCGGTCCACTTCGACTGGCGTCTCGCGCCGTACGACATCGCCGGCTCCCGTGCCCACGCCCGCGTCCTCAACCGGGCCGGTCTGCTCACCGAGGACGAGCTGAACCGGATGACCGCCGGGCTCGACCAGCTCGAAGCGGATGTGGCCGACGGTTCCTTCACCGGCACCATCGCCGACGAGGACGTCCACACCGCCCTGGAACGCGGACTGCTGGAACGGCTGGGTCCCGACCTCGGCGGCAAGCTCCGCGCCGGCCGGTCCCGCAACGACCAGATCGCCACGCTCTTCCGGATGTACCTGCGCGACCACGCCCGCATCATCGGCGGCCTGGTCGCCGACCTGCAGGACGCCCTGGTCGGCCTCGCCGAGGCCCACCCGGACGTCGCCATGCCCGGCCGTACGCACCTCCAGCACGCCCAGCCGGTGCTCTTCGCCCACCACGTCCTGGCCCATGTGCAGTCCCTCTCCCGGGACGCGGAGCGGCTGCGGCAGTGGGACGAGCGGACCGCCGTCTCGCCGTACGGCTCCGGCGCGCTGGCCGGGTCCTCGCTGGGGCTCGACCCGGAGGCGGTCGCGGCCGACCTCGGCTTCGAGCGGGGCTCGGTGGGCAACTCGATCGACGGCACGGCGTCCCGGGACTTCGTCGCCGAGTTCGCATTCGTCACCGCGATGATCGGCGTCAACCTCTCCCGGATCGCCGAGGAGATCATCATCTGGAACACGAAGGAGTTCTCCTTCGTCACCCTGCACGACGCCTTCTCGACCGGCTCCTCGATCATGCCGCAGAAGAAGAACCCGGACATCGCCGAGCTCGCCCGGGGCAAGTCGGGCCGGCTCATCGGCAACCTCACCGGCCTGATGGCGACGCTCAAGGCGCTGCCGCTCGCGTACAACCGCGACCTCCAGGAGGACAAGGAGCCGGTCTTCGACTCCTGCGACCAGCTGGAGGTCCTGCTCCCCGCCTTCACCGGCATGATGGCGACGCTCACCGTCAACCGGGACCGCATGGAGGAGCTGGCCCCGGCCGGCTTCTCGCTCGCGACGGACATCGCGGAGTGGCTGGTCAAGCAGGGCGTGCCGTTCCGCGTCGCCCACGAGGTGGCCGGCGAGTGCGTCAAGGAGTGCGAGCACCACGGCATCGAGCTGGACGAGCTGACGGACGAGCAGTTCGCGAAGATCTCCGAGCACCTCACCCCGGAGGTCCGCACCGTCCTCGACGTGGCCGGCGCCCTCGCCTCCCGCAGCGGGCGCGGCGGCACCGCCCCCTCGGCCGTCGCCGTCCAGCTGGCCGAGGTCAAGGCCGACCTCGCGGTGCAGCACGCCTGGGCGGACGCGCGCAAGTAGCCGGAAACGCATCGCGGGCTACGTTGAGGGTAGGCGCGTCCTGCCCGACGACGAGGAGCCCGCGATGCCGTTCGCCCGACTGTCCGAAGCGACCACCCCCACCGCCCATATCGGGCTCGGCCTGGCCGCCGTCGGCCGGCCCGGCTACATCAACCTCCACCGCGACCGCGACCTGCCCGCCGGCCGCTCGCCGGAGGCCCTGCGCGACCGTACGCACGAACTCCTCGACGCCGCCTACGCGCAGGGCGTCCGCTACTTCGACGCGGCCCGCTCCTACGGGCGCGCCGAGGAGTTCCTGGCCGGCTGGCTGGCCGCGCACCCCGAGGCGGACGACGTCGTCGTCGGCAGCAAATGGGGCTACACGTACACCGCCGACTGGGGCCTCGACGCGGAGACGCACGAGGTCAAGGACCACGGCCTCGCCGCGTTCGAGCGCCAGCGCGCCGAAACCGCCGCCCTGCTCGGAGACCGGCTCGACCTCTACCAGATCCACTCGGTGACCCCGGACAGCCCGGCGCTCACCGACAAGGAGCTGCACGCCCGCCTCGCCGAACTGGCCGCCCAGGGTGTCAGCGTCGGCCTCTCCACCAGCGGCCCCGCCCAGGCCGAGGCGATCCTGGCGGCCCTCGCCGTCACGGTCGACGGCGCCCCCCTCTTCCGTACGGTCCAGGCCACCTACAACGCGCTGGAGACCTCGGCGGGTCCCGCGCTCGCCGAGGCGCACGCCGCCGGGCTCACCGTCATCGTCAAGGAGGGCATGGCCAACGGCAGGCTCGCCGGCGACCAGGCGCCCGCGGTCGTGCGGGAGATCGCCGACGAGGAGGGGCTCGGGAGCGACGCGGTCGCCCTGGCCCTGGTGCTCCACCAGCCGTGGGCCGGCGTCGTGCTCTCCGGCGCGGCCACCGTCGCCCAGCTCTCCGGCAACCTCCACGCGACCGTCCCCGTCCTCGACGAGGGACGGCGCGCCAGGCTGGAGGCCCTGGTGGAGGAGCCGGAGGCGTACTGGCGGCACCGCGCCTCGCTGCCCTGGAGCTGACGGGGAAACGGCACGGGTACCGACGGGAACGGCACGGGGGCTGACTGGCAAGGGGGCACCGGTACCCGAATGGGACGATAACGTCTCATTCGGGTTACTGTTGTCCCATGACTCTTGATCGTGAGCAGGTGCTGCGCAGTGCCGCCGCCCTGCTGACCCGCAAACCCACTGCCACCATGGACGAGGTCGCGAAGGCGGCCGGTATCGGGCGCGCCACCCTGCACCGGCACTTCGCCGGGCGGGACGCCATGGTCAGGGCGTTGGAAGAACTCGGCATCCAGGAGTTCGAGGCCGCGCTCGACGCCGCCGTGATGGACGAGGGCACGAGCGAGCAGGCGCTGCGCCGGTTCGTCGTCGCCGTCGAGCCGAGCGCCGGACTGCTCTCGTTCCTCGTGACCGAGAACCAGCTCTTCGAGGGCGACGGCCGGAACGCCGGCTGGGACCGGCTGGACGCCCGCGTCGCCGCCTTCTTCCGGCGCGGCCAGGAACGCGGCGAATTCCGCATCGACCTGACCCCGGCCTGGCTCACCGAGGCGCTGTACGGGCTCATCGGCAGCGGGGCGTGGGCCGTTCAGGCGGGCCGGGTGGCCGCACGGGACTTCCCGTACATGATCGCCGAGTTGCTGCTCGGCGGCGCACGCCGGAGCGTGGAGCAATGAGCAGCGTCGAAGAGCACCCGGAGCCCCCCGTCGACCCGTACCGCCCCGGGCGGTGGATCGCGCTGGCCGTCCTCGTCCTCGCCGTGCTGCTGGTGGCCGTCGACGCGACCGTGCTCGGCCTGGCGACCCCGTTCCTCAGCGAGGACCTGGAACCGACCGGCACCCAGCTGCTCTGGATCGGCGACGTCTACTCGTTCGTGATCGCCGGGCTCCTGGTCTCCATGGGCAGCCTCGGTGACCGCATCGGCCGCAAGAAGCTGCTGCTCTGCGGCGCCACCGCCTTCGGCGCGGTCTCGGTGCTCAACGCCTACGCGCACACGCCCGAGATGATGATCGTGGCGCGGGCGCTGCTCGGTGTCGCGGGCGCCACCCTGATGCCGTCCACCCTCGCCCTGATCCGCAACCTCTTCCACGACCCCCGCGAGCGCAGCCTCGCCATCGGCATCTGGGGCGCGATGGCCTCGGCCGGTGCGGCCGTCGGGCCCGTCGTGGGAGGCTTCCTCCTCGAACACTTCTGGTGGGGCTCGGTCTTCCTGATCAACCTGCCCGTCATGGCGGTGCTCGTGGCGGTCGGCGTCAAGATGATCCCCGAATCGAAGAACCCGGCGCCCGGGCCGTGGGACCTGCCGAGCGTGGGTCTCTCACTGGTCGGCATGATCGGCGTCGTCTACGCCATCAAGGAGATGGCCGCGCACGGCGCGAGCTGGAGCTCCGCCCTGGTGGGCGTCGCCGGCCTGCTGGCGCTGATCTGGTTCGTACGCCGTCAGTTCCGGCTCCCCGCCCCCCTGCTGGACATGCGGCTCTTCCACCACCGGGGCTTCTCCGGCGCGGTCCTCGCCGACCTGCTGACCATCCTCGGCCTGTCCGGGATCGTCTTCTTCCTCTCCCAGTTCCTCCAGCTGGTCCAGGGCCGCGGACCGCTGGAGGCCGGGCTCGCCGAACTGCCCGCCGCCGTGGGCGCGGTCACCGCGGGCCTGCTGGCGGGCACGGTCGCCCGGCGGTTCACCGTCCGGGTGGTGGTGTCCGGCGGGCTCGGCGCGATCGGCCTGGCGCTGGCCGCGGTCGCCGCCGTCCACCGGGACACGGCCTACCCGCTGATCGGCGCGCTGCTCCTGATCGTCGGCGTGGGCGCGGGCTTCGCGTTCACCGTGACGTCCGACGTCATCCTGTCCAGCGTCCCCAAGGAACACGCGGGCGCCGCCTCCGCGGTCTCCGAGACGGCGTACGAGCTGGGCGCGGCGCTCGGCATCGCGCTGCTCGGCTCCATCGTGACCGGCGCCTACAAGGACTTCACCGCACCGCCCGGCACCCCGCCCGCCGTCTCGGACGCCGCGCACGAATCGCTCGGCGGCGCCGTGGAGTCCTCGCACCTGCTGCCGCCGCACGAGGCCGCCGAGATGGTCACCGCCGCCCAGGACGCCTTCGTGGGCGGGCTGCACCTCGCCTCGGTCATCGGCGCCGTCGTCCTCGTGGCCACGGCGGCCGCCGCCTGGTTCCTGCTGCGCGGCCAGGAGCTGGAGGAGGGCATCGTGCACGAGTAGGACGCGTACGAGAGGGCCCGCTCCCCCCGGACCGGGGGAAGCGGGCCCTCTCGTACGTTCCGCCGGGTCAGGCGGCCTTCGCCTTGGTCGCGTACATGTCCACGTACTCCTGGCCGGACAGCCGCATCACCTCGGCCATCACGGAGTCCGTCACGGCGCGCAGCACGTAGCGGTCGCGGTCCATGCCCTCGTAGCGGGAGAACTCCATCGGCTCACCGAAGCGCACCGTGACCTTGCCCGGCCGGGGCAGACCCGAGCCGCCCGGCTGGAGCTTGTCCGTGCCGATCATCGCGAACGGCACCACCGGCGCGCCCGTCATCAGTGTCAGCCGCGCGATGCCCGTACGGCCCCGGTAGAGCCGGCCGTCGGGGGAGCGGGTGCCCTCCGGGTAGATCGCGAACGCCTTGCCCTCCTCCAGGATCCGGCGCCCCGTCATCAGCGCCGCGACACCGCCGCGCCCGCCGTCCCGGTCCACCGGGATCATGCCGACGCCCGTGAAGAACCAGGCCATCAGCCGGCCCTTGAGCCCCTTGCCCGTCACGTACTCGTCCTTGCCGATGAAGAACACCGGACGGTCGCAGCAGATCGGCATGATCATCGAGTCGATGAACGTCAGGTGGTTGCCCGCCAGGATCACCGGACCGCTGCCCGGAATGTTCTCGATGCCCTCCACCCGGGGCCGGAACATCAGGCGCAGGATCGGTCCGAGCACTGCCTTGATGAGTGCGAGACGGGACAACGCTTCCTCCGGTGTAGTGGGCGGGCCCGGCCGAGGCGACGGATGGTGAAGGTCCATGCAGGTGAGGACGATACTCGCGGGTACCGGCCGATCGCACATCGGGTTCACGCATCGGATACGCCGTGTCGACATGTGTTCGCGCCATGTTCGTCCAGGTGCCGCCCCTGGGACCGTACCCCTGCCTACGCTCGATCCTCGCTCGACAGGTGCCGTACATCACATGCGAGGAGCATTCATGACAGAGCGTGCGCAGGCCGCGCCGGGACGCCGGACCGTCGTCGGGGCGGGGGCAGCCGTCCTCGGCACCGCCGCCCTGGGCGTCACCACAACGGCGCAGGCGGCCGACCGGAACGGCGCACACGGAGGTCACGGCGGCCACCGCCTCGACCTGCCGGTCCCGACCGTCATCGGCCACCGGGGCACCAGCGGCTACCGTCCCGAACACACGCTGGGCTCCTACCAGCTCGCCCTGGACATGGGCGCGCACATCATCGAGCAGGACCTCGTCCCCACCCGCGACGGCCACCTCGTCTGCCGCCACGAGAACGACATCACCGCCACCACCGACGTCTCGGCGCACCCCGAGTTCGCGAACCGCCGGACCACCAAGACCGTCGACGGCGTCTCCCTCACCGGCTGGTTCACCGAGGACTTCACCCTCGCCGAGCTGAAGACGCTCCGGGCCAAGGAGCGCATTCCGGCCAACCGCCAGAAGAACACGCTGTACGACGGCCGCTGGGAGGTCCCCACCTTCGAGGAGGTCCTGCGCTGGGCCGACCGCGAGGGCCGCCGCCGCGGAAAGCCCGTCTGGCTGTACGTCGAGACCAAGCACCCCAGCTACTTCCGGGGCCTCGGACTCGGCCTGGAGGAACCCCTCGCCAAACTGCTGCGCCGTTACGGGCGCCACCGCGCCCAGTCCCCGGTGATCCTCCAGTCCTTCGAACCCGGCAGCGTCCAGCGCCTGGCCCGGCTCGTCGCGACCCCGCGCATCGTCCTGCTCTCCGGCGCGGGCAGCAAACCCTGGGACTTCGAGGTGTCCGGCGATCCGCGCACCACGGACGACCTGGTGAAGCCGGCCGGGCTGAAGTGGATGGCGTCCTTCGCGCAGGGCATCGGCCCCACCCTGGACCTGATCATCCCCAAGGACGCCGCGGGCCGGCTCACCGAGCCCACCACCCTGGTGCGCGACGCCCACGCCCAGGGCCTCGTCCTCCACCCGTACACGATGCGCAACGAGAACACCTTCCTGCCCGCCGACTTCCGGCGCGGCAGCGACCCCAACGCGTACGGGGACGCGTTCGGCGCGTTCGCCGCGTACTTCGCGACCGGGATCGACGGCATCTTCTCCGACAACCCGGACACCGCCCTGCTCGCGGCGGCGGACTTCGCGGCGAAGGGGTAGGACGGCGGGCCCGACTCCCCGTCAGCACCCGGCTCCCGTCACATCGCAGGGGAGTTGGCTATGTCACAGGGGAGTTTGGGCCCCATCCGTTCCCGATGCCTTGGATGTCTGCGCAGAATGCTCGCGGCGGAGGTTGTCGCTCCTTGACCGTGGGAAAGGAGCGGGAGACAACCGGCGGATCAGGTGAGCGGGAGGCATGCGCACATGGGCATGAGCGTGATCATCTCGGCGGCGGACGTGCGGGACGCCGAAGAGATTCTGAAGCTGCAGTACCTCTGTTTCCAGAGCGAGGCGCAGCTGTACGGCAATTACCGCATCGACCCGCTCGTCCAGACCCTCGACTCGGTGCGCGCCGAGATCGCGGAGAACCTGGTCTACGTGGCGCGGCTCGGCGACGAGGTCGTCGGCTCGGTGCGGGGCTCGATCGACGAGGAGGGTGCGGGCCGGATCGGCAAGCTCTGCGTCCACCCGCGTCTCAGGGGCCACGGCCTCGGCGCCCGGCTGCTGCGGTCGGCGGAGGCGGGCCTCGCCGACGAGCGCGCCGCCACCCGCTTCCGGCTGCACACCGGCCACCGCAGCGAGGGCAACCTGAGGCTCTACCGGCGCGCGGGATACGCCGCCGTGGGGAACACGACCGGCAGTGACGGGGTCATGATGATCCTGCTGGAGAAGGAGGCCCAGGCGCCCACCGCGTACGTGGCCAGCGCCTGACCGTTCCCGCACGCGAGCGCCGCGTCCCGCCGTCTCACGCGGTCCGGGCGCGGCGCAGCCACATCATCCCGGTGACCGGCAGGATCACCGGGATGAACAGGTAGTCCCGGCCGCAGTACGACCACACGGTCGCGTCGGCGAACGCGGACGGCTCCACCAGCGTCCACGTCCCCACGATCAGTACCCCGGCCAGCTCGGCCGCGCAGCACACCAGCGCCGTCCGGCGCGCCCGCTCACCGCCGCGCACCAGCGAGTACGTGATGAAGCCGTAGACGACCGCGGCGACCGCCGACAGCACGTACGCCAGGGGCGCGCGGCCGAAGTCCAGGATCATCTGGACGATCGAACGGGACGCCGCCGCCACGGTGAACACGCCGTAGAACCAGACGAGGACCCGGCCGGGACCTGAACCCAGGTCGAAGGGCCGCTTCTCGCCGGCCGTCGCCCGCGTGGTGTCGGTGTCGGTCACGGTCAGCTTCCCCAGATGTCGTAGAGCCGTACTTCGAGGACGGCCAGGACGACCGCGCCCGCCGCCACCGTCACCGAGCCCCAGCGGGTCCGCTCGCTCAGCGACAGGAACCCCGCCGCCGGCACGGCGAGGAACGCCCCGGCGAGGTACGCGATGAAGATGGTCATGCCCTGCTCGGGCCGCTCGCCGCGGGCCAGCTGCACGATGCCCGTCACCAGCTGGGCCAGGGCCAGCAGCGAGACGACGGCCATGCCGATGAAGTGCCAGTCCTTGGTGGGCTGGTCCCGGTAGGCGGCGTATCCGCACCAGGCGGCGAGGGCGAGGGCGGCCACGGCAACCGCGACCGTCAGGGCGTCGAGCATGAGCCGAGGGTATTACGGCGCGCCGGGCCCTCCGCGTGCGCCCCCGGTTCACGGCGGGAGGCGCGACGGGGCGGGTGACCGTGGCCTTGACCACAGGGTGCGCGGGCCCCGGGCGTCGGAGGAGCGGGGGCGCCGACCGGGCCCGGAGTGCATCGACGCAGGTCAGAGCGGTGTGGCTGAAATGACTCGGCTGATACCCGTCTGTCGCGCCACCCCATCCACCACTGTCCGCTATCCGGACAACCGGTCCGGACGAAAGCTCACGTCTGTTTTACTTGTGCCCATGACCACGACGAGCAGCCGCACCCTTGCGACCGAGGCGATCACGACGCCCGGTGCTCGTTGTATGGGTCGAATGCGCGCCTTCTGAGGGCCCACGACCGAGCCTCGCGCCCCGAAGCGAGACCCCTTCCCCCCGGCCGTCCGCACCCAGCGGAACGAGCCCGCACGGGCCCCGGCCCGCGGTGACCGCCGCGCCCGGACGCCCCGGGAAGCCGCTCGGAACGTCCGATCGAAAACGTCCGGATCACTCCGGACGCATGCCCCGTGCCCGGCGGACACCGCGCCGCGCACTCGACAGTGACGGAAACCCCTGTGATCACCACGACGGGCCTCACCAAGGTCTACCGTTCGCGCGACCGCGAGGTCACCGCCCTGGACGGCGTCGACCTCCACGTACGCGAGGGAGAGGTGTACGGCGTCATCGGCCGCAGCGGCGCCGGCAAGTCATCGCTCATCCGCTGCGTCAACCTCCTGGAACGCCCCACCTCCGGCACCGTGACCGTGGCCGGCCGGGACCTCACCGCCCTCGCGGGCAGGGGCCGCCGGGCCGGCAAGGAACTGCGCGAGGCGCGCAGCCGCATCGGCATGGTCTTCCAGCACTTCAACCTGCTGGCCTCCCGCACCGTGCAGCGCAACGTCGAACTCCCCCTGGAGATCCTCGGCGTCACCGGCCGCGAGCGCTCCCGCAAGGCCCTCGAACTCCTCGACCTGGTCGGCCTCGCCGACAAGGCCAAGTCCTACCCGGGTCAGCTCTCGGGCGGCCAGAAGCAGCGCGTCGGCATCGCCCGCGCCCTCGCCGGCGACCCCAAGGTGCTCCTGTCCGACGAGGCGACCTCCGCCCTGGACCCCGAGACCACCCGCTCCATCCTCCAGCTCCTGCGCGACCTCAACCAGCAGCTCGGGCTCACCGTCCTGCTCATCACGCACGAGATGGACGTCGTCAAGACCATCTGCGACTCCGCCGCGCTGATGCGGGGCGGCCGGGTGATCGAGTCCGGCACCGTCGGCGAACTGCTCGCCACTCCCGGCTCCGAGCTGGCCCACGAGCTGTTCCCCGTGGGCGGCACCGCCTCCGCGCCCGACCGCACCGTCGTGGACGTCACCTTCCACGGCGAGGCCGCCGCCCGCCCGGTGATCTCGCAGCTCTCCCGTACGTACAACATCGACATCTCGATCCTGGGCGCCGCCATGGACACCGTCGCCGGCAGGCAGATCGGCCGCATGCGCATCGAACTGCCCGGCCGGTTCGAGGAGAACGTCGTCCCGATCGGCTTTCTGCGCGAACAGGGCCTCCAGGCCGAGATCGTGGAAGCCGCACCCGTGTCCGTACCCGCACCGCTCACCAAGGAGGTGGCGAAGTGACCTGGTCCGAAATGCAGCCGCTGCTGACCCAGGGCACCGTCGACACCCTCTACATGGTGCTGTGGTCCGCCCTCGTCACCGTCCTGGCCGGGCTGCCCCTCGGCGTCCTCCTCGTCCTCACCGACAAGGGCGGACTGCTCCAGAACACTCCCGTGAACAAGGTCGTCGGCGCGATCGTGAACATCGGCCGCTCGCTGCCGTTCATCATCCTGCTGATCGCCCTGATCCCGTTCACCACCTGGGTCGTCGGCACCTTCATCGGCCCCACCGCCATGATCGTGCCGCTCGCCGTCGGCGCCGTCCCGTTCTTCGCCCGGCTGGTCGAGACGGCGGTCCGCGAGGTCGACCACGGGCTCGTGGAGGCCGTCCAGTCCATGGGCGGCTCCATCCCGACGATCGTCCGCAAGGTCCTCCTCCCGCAGGCCCTGCCCTCCCTGGTCTCCGGTATCACCACCACCGTCATCGTGCTCATCGGCTACTCCGCGATGGCCGGCGCGGTCGGCGGCGAAGGGCTCGGCTCCAAGGCCGTCACCTACGGATTCCAGCGCTTCGACAACCGGTTCATGCTGATCACGGTCGCGCTGCTGATCGTCATCGTGACCCTCGTCCAGCTGATCGGCGACCTCGCCGTCCGCCTGCTGGCCCGCCGCGGCCGCACCTCCTGAGACTTCCCCTCCCCACCAAGCCCGCACTCCTTGTCCGGGCGCACCACCATCACCACCTGAAAGAGGCACTTTTCGTGCGTACCAGCATCAAGATCACCGCCGCCGCCGCGGCCACCACCGCCCTCGCCCTCGGCCTCACCGCCTGCGGCACGGACTCCGACCCGTCGTCCAAGAGCGGCGGCACCGACGCCTCCAAGGCCCTCGTCGTCGCCGCGTCCCCGACGCCGCACGCCGACATCCTCGGCTTCGTCAAGAAGAACCTCGCTGCCAAGGCCGGACTCAAGCTGGAGGTGAAGGAGTTCACGGACTACGTCCTGCCGAACACCGCCACCGAGACCGGCCAGGTCGACGCCAACTTCTTCCAGCACCAGCCCTACCTGGACGACTTCAACAAGAAGAACAACACCCACCTGGTCTCCGTCGGCACCGTCCACCTCGAACCCCTCGGCCTCTACTCCAAGAAGGTCAAGGACCTCGACGCCATCAAGGCCGGGCAGACCATCGCCGTCCCCAACGACACCACCAACGAGGGCCGCGCGCTCCAGCTGCTCGCCGAGAACGGCCTCATCACCCTCAAGGACGGCGTCGGCACCAGCGCCAAGCTGAGCGACATCACCGACAAGAAGGGCCTGGAGTTCAAGGAGCTGGAGGCCGCGACGGTCCCGCGCGCCCTGAACGACGTGGACGCCGCCGTCATCAACGGCAACTACGCGATCGAGGCCAAGTTCAAGCCCGCGAAGGACGCCCTCGTCCTGGAGAAGGCCGACGGCAACCCGTACGCCAACATCGTCGCCGTCAAGAAGGGCGACGAGAAGGACCCCCGCGTCCAGAAGCTCCTGAAGCTCCTGCACTCCGACGAGGTCAAGAAGTTCATCGAGGACACCTACCAGGGCTCGGTCGTCCCGGCCTTCGGTGACGCCAAGTCCTGACCCGCACGCGCCACTTGCCCCCGGAGCCCCGCACACCCCGCCCAGGGGGTGCGGGGCTCCGCCGTACCCACCCGGCCATGCACGCGCCCCCCGCGATGCTGCATGCTGTGCATTTACACGGTCTTCGGCATGGAGCTGCGCATGACTTCCACCTTCCCGGACATCTCCATCAGCACGGACCGGCTGGTGCTGCGCCCATTCGACATGGCGGACATCCCCGCGTACATCGAGATGATGAACGACGAGCTGGTCACCGCCTGGACCGACGCACCCCACCCGTACACCCAGGTCGACGCCGAACGCTGGGTGCGCAGAATCGCTCCGGCACACCGCACCAAGGGCGACGGGATCGCCCTGGCCGTCACCGAGTTCCTCACCCAGCGCCTCGTCGGCTCCGTACGCCTCCGCAACACCGACTGGCGCACCCTCTCCACCGAGGCCGCCTACATCACCGCCCCCTGGGCCCGCGGCGAGGGCTACGCCACCGAGTCCGTGCTCGCCGTCGCCCAGTGGCTCTTCCGCGACCAGGGCTTCGAGCGCATCGAACTGCGCACCGCCGCCGACAACACCGCCTCCCAGCAGGTCGCCCAGAAGCTCGGCTGCATCAGCGAGGGCGTCCTGCGCAACGCCCGCATAGCGCGTACCCGGACCGAGAACGGCACGGACGGCGGCTGGACCGACATCCGCACCGACCTCATCGTCTGGGGCCTGCTCCCCGAGGACCTCGAAGGCGTCGCCGAACAGCTCGCCGACGCCGGCGGCTACGGCACCTACAGCGACTGGAACTGACCGGCGCCGGGGCCCCGGCCCCCCGCCGCAGGGGACCCGGTAACCTCACCCTGCCCGCCCCCGGGCAACCAGCCCCGCCTGCGACGACTCCAGGAGAATGACACCAAGATGGCCGACCGGGTCACAGTGATCGGCTGGGACGGCTCGCCGCTGACCAGAGCGGCCACCGCAGCGCTCTCGGCCGCGACCCTGGTCGCCGGGGCCGCCCACCACCTCGCGCTGCCGGAAGTCCCCCGGAGCGCCGAACGCATCCGCCTCGGCTCCGTCGACCTCGCCGCCCGCCGCATCGCCGGCCACCGCGGCAGCGCCGTCGTCCTCGCCGACGGAGACCCCGGCTTCTTCGGCGTCGTCCGCACCCTGCGCGCCCCGCAGCACGGCCTGGAGGTCGAGGTCGTCCCGGCCGTCTCCTCCGTCGCCACCGCCTTCGCCCGCGCCGGCATGCCCTGGGAGGACGCCCAGACGGTCGTCGCCCACCCCCGCACCCTGCGCCGCGCCGTGAACGTCTGCCGCGCCCACCACAAGGTCGCCGTCCTCACCTCGCCCGGCGCCGGACCCGCCGAACTCGCCCTGCTCCTCGAAGGCGTCCACCGCACGTTCGTCATCTGCGAGGAACTGGGCACCGACCGCGAACAGGTCACCGTCGTCACCTCCGACACCGCCGCCGACCACGTCTGGCGCGACCCCAACGTCGTCATCGTCATCGGCGGCAGCCCCGAGCGGCAGACCGACGGCGCCTGGATCGCCGGCCGCCACCCCGCCTACCCGCAGGGCGTACGGGGATGGGCGCTGCCCGCCGGCGCCTACCCCGACCCGGGCGCCCGCCCGACCGGGGAGAGCGGCGAGGGCGAGGGCCCCGTCCTGCGCGCAGCCCAGCTCGCCCACCTCGGCCCCCGCACCGGCGACCTCGTCTGGGACATCGGCTCCGGGGGCGGCGCGCTGGCCGTCGAGGCGGCCCGCTTCGGCGCGGCGGTCCTCGCCGTGGACAGCGACCCCGACGCCTGCGCCCGCACCGCGGCCGCCGCCCGCGCCTTCGGCGTACAGCTCCAGGTCGTCGAGGGCCGTGCCCCGCACGTCCTGGAACGGCTGCCCGAGCCCGATGTCGTACGCATAGGAGGCGGCGGTGTCCCCGTCGCCACCGCCGTCGCGGACCGCAGGCCGGAACGGATCGTCACGCACGCCTCCACCCGCGACGAGGCCGAGGCACTGGGGGCCGCACTGGCCGTAAACGGCTACACGGTCTCCTGCTCGCTCCTCCAGTCCGTCGAACTCGACACGACCGCCTGGTCGGAGCGCGAACGCACAGTCGTCTTTCTGCTTTCCGCACTTCGTTCGGACCTTGCCCCCTGACCCGTCGGCAAGCGGTGCGAGGTAGGCTGGCCGATCGTCGCACCGCTCCCGGACGTTCGTCGCTTCGTTCGTCAATGTCCGGAAAAGAGGACCGTTTTGGTCCCCGTTGTGGTACGGCAGCACCCTGGGACGCGCAACGTGGCGCAGTCCACAGCGGGCCGTGGCGAAATGAGCTGCCGCGGCGGCGAACGACCGCGAGAATGCAGGATGTCCGCGACCGATTCGTGCCGCGCGGCGCGCCCGCTCGTTCCACCGGACGAGCACCGCGTGCCGTGTCCGGGCGTCCCGGGCGAAGGGCCGAAGGAGCACTGACGATGGGCGAGGGGAACGCATGAGTGACACCGGCCGGATCCCGGGCGAGGGACTGCCGGAGAACACGGGCACGGTGGAGCAGCCGGGCGTCCCCGCGCCTGACTCCTACACCTACCTCGAACCCTCCGCGCACACCCCCGAGGACGACGACCTCCTCCTGATGCCGAGCGCCCAGGGCGCCTGGGGCGAACCCCAGCCGACGGCGCAGACGACGGAGCACTACGCGGACCCCGCCGCGCAGGGTGGGTACCAGCAGCACTTCCCGCCGGCCGACCCGGCGCACGCCCAGGGCCCCGTCCAGCTCCAGGAGCAGGCCCCCGCGTACGCGATGCACCAGGCCGCGCCGCTGCCCGAGACCGGCCCCGGCGCGCATGAGTCCGGAGGCCGCGATTCCGGCTCCGTCGACCTCGGCGCCGTCCGTATCCCCGCCCCCGCCCCCGCCGCGCAGCCCCAGGCCGCCCCCGCCCGACGTGCCCTGCACCGCGGCCCGGCCTCGCCCGAGCCGTCCTACGGCGGTACGTCGGGGGCCGGTGTGGTCCGTTCCCTCGCCGACCGCGGCCCGGCCGGAGCGCCCCCGGCCCGCCACGCGGGCCCGGCGACCGCCGAACCGGAGTACTTCGACCCGCAGCCGGCGGATCAGCCCCTTCCGGGCCCGCAGCTCGGCGAGATCCCGCCGCAGAACGCCCAGCCGTGGACGGCGCCGGTGCCGCCGGAGGCGCCGGTCGCCCCGGAGCAGGCCGAGCCCGAGCCCGTGGGGGAGCCCGCGGCCCCGGTGGCCGAGGCGCAGGTCCCGGACGCGGTGGCGCCGGAGGCCCCGGCACCGGTTGCCGAGCAGCCGGCCGCGGAGCCCGAGCCGGTGGCCGTGGTGGAGCCGGAGCCCGTCGCCGTGGCGGAGCACGCCCCGGCCCCGGTGGCCGAGGCCGTACCGGCCCCGGTGGCCGAGGCCGTACCGGCACCGGTCGCGGAGGCCGCACCGGCTGCAGAGCCGGCACCGGCAGCCGTGGCGGAGCCCGCACCGGCCGCAGAGCCCCAGCCCGCGCCGGCACCCGAGCCCGGGCCCGTGCAGGCCGGCGAGCCGCAGCCCGAGGCCGCAGCCGAGCCCGTACCGGCTGCGGAGCCGGCGCCGGTGGCCGTGGCGGAAGCCGCGCCCGTCGCCGAGCCGCAGCCCGCACCGGCCCCCGAGCCGGAGCCTGCGGAGGCCCCCGAGCCGGAGCCAGCGGCGGACGCCGTCCCGCAGCCCGTCGCCGTGGCGGAAGCCGCGCCCGTCGCCGAGCCGCAGCCCGCACCGGCCCCCGAGCCGGAGCCTGCGGAGGCCCCCGAGTCGGAGCCCGCGGCGGACGCCGTCCCGCAGCCCGTCGCCGTGGCGGAAGCCGCGCCCGTCGCCGAGCCGCAGCCCGTACCGGCCGCCGAACCGCAGCTCGTCGCCCCGGAGGAGCCCGTCCCGGTCCCCGCGCCCGAGCCGGAGGCGGACGCGCTCCCGGCGGCGCCGGCCGACGCCCCGGTGCCCGTACAGTCGATACAGCCCGGGGCACCGGCCCCGGAGTCCGAGTCCGGTCCCGAGGTCATCGAGACCCCGGACCTGAGCGACGAGGCGGAGCCCGTACAGCAGGAGGCGTCCGAAGAGGCGCCCACCGCACCCCCCGCGCCCGGCTTCGACGACGCCGAGCGGGAGGCGGTCCTGCGGGTGATGCGGGAGCGCCGCGACATCCGCAACGGCTTCCGCAGCGACCCCATCCCGCACGAGGTGCTTCTGCGCGTCCTGGAGGCCGCGCACACGGCGCCCAGCGTGGGGCACTCGCAGCCCTGGGACTTCGTCGTCATCCGGTCCGCCGAGACGCGCCGCTCGATGCACGAGCTCGCGCAGCAGCAGCGGGACGCGTACGCGAAGTCGCTGCCGAAGGCGCGGGCCAAGCAGTTCAAGGAACTGAAGATCGAGGCCATCCTCGACACCCCGGTGAACATCGTGGTGACCGCCGACCCGACGCGGGGCGGCCGCCACACGCTCGGCCGGCACACGCAGCCGCAGATGGCCCCGTACTCCTCGGCGCTCGCCGTGGAGAACCTGTGGCTGGCGGCGCGGGCCGAGGGCCTGGGCGTGGGCTGGGTGAGCTTCTTCGACGAGCGCGAGATGGTGCGCGCGCTGGGGCTGCCGGAGCACCTGGAGATCGTGGCGTACCTCTGCGTGGGGTACGTGGACGAGTTCCCCGAGGACCCGGAGCTGATGCAGGCGGGCTGGTCGAAGCGGCGCCCGCTCTCCTGGGTCGTCCACGAGGAGACGTACGGCCGCCGCGCCCTGCCCGGCGAGGCGCCGCACGATCTGCTCCAGGAGACGATCTCCGACATCCGCCCGCTGGACGCCAAGGCGCTGGGCGAGGCATGGGAGCGCCAGAAGCGGATGACGAAGCCGGCCGGCGCGCTCGGCATGCTGGAGATCATCTCGGCGCAGCTGGCCGGGCTCTCCCGGATGTGCCCGCCGCCGATCCCGGAGCCGGCGGCCGTCGCGGTGTTCGCGGGCGACCACGGGGTGCACGCGCAGGGCGTCACGGCGTGGCCCCAGGAGGTCACCGGCCAGATGATCGCCAACATGCTCGGCGGCGGCGCGGTGTGCAACGCCTTTGCGTCGCAGGTGGGCGCGGAGGTGTGTGTGGTCGACGTGGGCGCGGTCGCGGAACTGCCCGCGATGCCGGGCCTGCTGCCCCGGAAGGTACGGGCGGGCACGGCGGACTTCACCACCGGACCGGCGCTCACCCGCGAGGAGGTCCACGCGGCGATCGAGGTCGGCATCGAGACCGCCCGCGACCTGGTGGCGGCGGGCAACAAGGGCCTGCTGACCGGCGAGATGGGCATCGCGAACACGACGGCGTCGGCCGCGCTGATCTGCGTGTACACCGGGATGGACCCGGCCGAGGTGACGGGCCGGGGGACCGGCATCAACGACGAGATGCACGCCCGCAAGATCGACGTGGTGCGGCGCGCCCTGGAACTCCACCAGCCGGACCCGGCGGACCCGATCGGCGTCCTGGCGGCCGTCGGCGGCCTGGAGCACGCGGCGATGGCCGGCTTCCTGCTGGGCGGCGCGTCGCTCCGTACGCCGGTGATCCTGGACGGCGTGAGCGCGGGCGCCGCTGCCCTGGTGGCCCGGGCGATCGCCCCGGAGGCCCTGGCCGCGTGCATCGCCGGCCACCGCAGCGCGGAGCCGGGCCATGTGGCCGCGCTCAACAAGCTGGGCCTGCGCCCGCTGGTCGACCTGGACCTCCGCCTCGGCGAGGGGACGGGCGCGCTGCTGGCGCTGCCGATCGTGCAGAGCGCCGCGCGTGCGATGCACGAGGTGGCGACGTTCGACTCGGCGGGCGTGACGGAGAAGTAGCGGCACCTCCTCGGGGGCAGCGCCCCGGTTCCGGGAAGGGGCGGGGAGGGGACAAGGCCCGCCGCAGGCGCCCCCGCCCGCACCCGCCCACCGGACACCGTGGCCCCCAGGCCACCCCGTATCGTGATCCCCACCCACCACACCACGCCGCTCCACCGCCGCAGCGGCCCGCGCACCCCGCACCGCCCCGAGGAGCCCGCACCGCCATGGCCGAGCACGCCGATCGCCCCGCCTACCCCGTCGGACTGCGCCTCAACGGGCGCCGCGTAGTCGTCGTCGGCGGCGGCCAAGTCGCTCAGCGCCGGCTCCCCGCCCTCATCGCGGCCGGCGCCGACATCGTCCTCGTGTCGCCGTCCGCCACCCCCTCCGTCGAGGCGATGGCGGACGCCGGCGAGATCCGCTGGGAGCGCCGCAGGTACGCCGACGGCGACCTCGTCGACACCTGGTACGCGCTCATCGCGACCGACGACGACGCGGCCAACGAAGCAGCGTCCGCCGAGGCGGAGCGCACCCGCACCTGGTGCGTCCGCAGCGACGACGCCGAAGCGGCCACCGCCTGGACGCCCGCCACCGGTCGGAGCGAGGGCGTGACCGTCGCCGTGCTCACCGCCGGCGCCCACGGCCGCGACCCGCGCCACTCCGCCGCCGTCCGCGACGCGATCGTGGAGGGCCTGCGCGACGGCAGCATCGCCGCCCCGCACCACCGCACCCGCACCGCCGGCGTCGCGCTGGTCGGCGGTGGCCCCGGCGACCCGGACCTCATCACCGTCCGGGGCCGGCGCCTCCTCGCCGAGGCGGACGTCGTCATCGCCGACCGCCTCGGCCCCCGCGACCTCCTGGACGAACTGCCGCCGCACGTCGAGGTCATCGACGCCGCGAAGATCCCGTACGGCCGCTTCATGGCCCAGGAGGCCATCAACAACGCGCTCATCGAGCACGCCAAGGCCGGCAAGGCGGTCGTCCGGCTCAAGGGCGGTGACCCGTTCGTCTTCGGCCGGGGCATGGAGGAGGCCCAGGCGCTCGCCGCCGAGGGCATCCCGTGCACCGTCGTGCCCGGCATCTCCAGCTCCATCTCGGTCCCCGGCGCGGCCGGCATCCCCGTCACCCACCGGGGCGTCGCCCACGAGTTCACCGTGGTCAGCGGGCACGTCGCCCCCGACGACGAGCGCTCCCTGGTCGACTGGGCGGCCCTCGCCAGGCTGCGCGGCACCCTGGTGCTCCTGATGGCCGTCGACAAGATCGGCGCCATCGCCCGTACGCTCGTGGAGCACGGCCGGTCGCCCGAGACCCCGGTCGCCCTCGTCCAGGAGGGCACGACGGCCGCCCAGCGCCGCGTCGACGCCACCCTCGCGACGGTGGCCGAGCGGGTGGCCGCGGAGGACGTCCGCCCGCCCGCCGTCATCGTGATCGGCGCCGTGGTCGAGGTCGGCGCGGACGCCACTCCGAACGGCGAGTAGCAAGCCGTAACGGCCCCCGACAGTCGGCACCCCTCTCCGGACAAGGCAGCAGCAGAACCGTGGCTGAACCCCTCACCATCGACGCACCCGACGACCCCCGCCTCAGCGACTACGTCAGCCTCACCGACGTGGAACTCCGGCGCCGGAAGGAGCCCGCGGAGGGCCTCTTCATCGCCGAGGGCGAGAAGGTGATCCGCCGCGCCCGCCAGGCCGGGTACGAGATGCGCTCCATGCTGCTGTCGGCGAAGTGGGTCGACCAGATGCGGGACGTCATCGAGGAGAGCCCCGCCCCCGTCTACACGGTCGCCCCGGACCTCGCCGAACGCGTCACCGGCTACCACGTGCACCGGGGCGCCCTCGCCTCCATGCAGCGCAAACCCCTCCCGGACGCCGGTGCACTCCTCCGCACGGCCCGCCGCGTGGCCGTCATGGAGGCCGTCAACGACCATACGAACATCGGCGCGATCTTCCGCAGCGCCGCCGCCCTCGGGATGGACGCCGTCCTGCTCTCCCCGGACTGCGCCGACCCGCTGTACCGGCGCTCCGTCAAGGTCTCGATGGGCGCGGTGTTCTCCGTACCGTACGCACGCCTCGACACCTGGCCGCAGGGACTCGGGACCGTACGCGAGGCAGGGTTCACGGTGCTCGCGCTGACACCCGCAGAGAAGGCCGTGAGCATCGAGGAGGCGGCGCCGCACCGGATGGACCGGGTCGCCCTCATGCTCGGTGCCGAGGGCGACGGCCTCTCCGCCCGGGCTCTCGCCGCCGCCGACCGGTGGGTGCGCATCCCGATGGCCCACGGTGTGGACTCGCTGAACGTCGGCGCGGCCGCCGCGGTCGCCTTCTATGCGGTGGCCACGGGCCGCCCGGAGAGCTGACCGGGGCGTGTTTCGAAAGTAGCGCCGTCCGCCCGCAGGGCGGGTCGGGCGTCGCCCGGCAGGCGGGACTTTCGAAGCACGCTCTAGGGCCGCTCCCGGCTCTGGCTCTGCCCGTGCCCGAGGTCCACGCCCAGCCCCCGGGCCGGCCCCTGGCAGCCCTGCGCCGCCGCGATCCCCAGCGCCACCAGCAGCGTCACCACCACGAAGACGACGAGCCGCTGCCGCAGCAGCCTCGGGTTGGCCGGGCGCCGCCCCGTCGAGGTCGTCCGCGTCCCGGGCCGGGTGCCCGGCCTGCCGTTCGTCCCGTTGGTGCCCTGCGGACGCCTGGCCGGCCGCGCCGTACCGCGCGGCTGCTGCTGCACCGGGCGGCCGCCTCCGGTGCGGGCGGGGGCGGAACGCGCCGCCGACGGCCGGTTCTGAGGGCGGGACCCCGGGGCCGGACCGGCCGCCCGGCGGGTCTGCTGCTCGGTGTACGGGCCGTCCAGCCGGCCGGTCGGGCGGTCCGCCTCCTGGGCCGAACGCTGGACGGGCGGCCGGCTCTCGTGCAGCCCCTGCGCCTCGCGCGCCGCGATCTCCTTGAGCCGCATCGACAGCTGGAGCGTGCTCGGACGCTCCTCGGGGTCCTTCGCCAGACAGGCGCTCACCAGCGGCGCCAGCGCGTCGTGCACATCGAAGAGCTGGGGCTCCTCGTGCACCACGCGGTAGAGCATCACCTCGGAACTGCCGTGCCCGAAGGGGGAGTCGGCCATCGCCGCGTACGCCAGCGTCGCCCCGAGCGAGAACACGTCCGTCGCCGGTGTCACCGCCGCGCCGCGCACCTGCTCGGGCGCGAGGAAGCCGGGCGAGCCCACCGCCGTACCGACGTGCGTCAGCGTGGAGGCGCCCGTCGCCCAGGCGATCCCGAAGTCGATGATCCGGGGGCCCTTGGGGGAGAGGAGGATGTTCGACGGCTTCAGGTCCCGGTGGACCACCCCGGCCTCGTGCACCGCGACCAGACCCTCGGAGAGCGCCGCCCCGATCGACGCGACCTCGGCGGCCGACAGCGGGCCCTCCTCGGCCACCTTGTCGTGCAGCGAGGGGCCCGGGACGTACTGCGTGGCGAACCAGGGGCGCTCCGCCTCCAGGTCGGCGGCGACCAGCCGGGCCGTACAGCCGCCCCGGATCCGCCGGGCGGCGGACACCTCGCGCGCGAACCGCGACCGGAACTCCTGATCCTCCGCCAGGTCCGGCCGGATCACCTTGAGCGCCACGCGCTGGCCCCGCCGGTCCGAACCCAGGTAGACGACCCCCATCCCGCCGGCCCCGAGCCGCCGGTGCAGCCTGAACGAGCCGACGACACGCGGGTCCTCGCGCCGGAGCCGCATCATCGCCATGTCTGCCCATCCCCGCTGCCTGGTACGCCTGACGAGGCACAGCTTACGTACCCGCCGCCCGGGGCGCTCAGAGGCCGCGCCCTCGCGAGGCATTCGATTGTCAGTGCCGGATGGGAGACTTGAGGAGTGGTCAGGGAGCCGCGGATCCAGGCGCCCCGGCCCGTGCGAGATCTCAAAGGTCCGTCGCAGAAGGGGGATTGGGTCAGTGAAGGGCGATCGAGTCGAGATAGTGGTGGACGCCGGGGACAGCACCCGGACCTACGAGGTGGTGGCCTCCCGGGCCGGCCGCCGGGTGGAGACCGCGGTCCGCCGGGGCGTGGTCGAAGTGAGTGAAGTCACCCGGAACGGGTCCGTGGTGCGCACGGCCCGCTTCATGGCGACCAGGGTCCTCGCCCTGGTCGAACAGCCGGTGCCCAGGGAGGACGCCTCCGAGCACCCCCTCCGGGAAGACCCCAACCCCGCGTAGCCCGGTCTCCACCCAGGGGAGTACGCCGACCGGGCACGGCTCATCCTCCGGGAGGCCCGGGATTCGGTACGCGGGCATGACGCCGCCCGCCCCCCGAATCCCTAATGTTGAGTCCAAGCGGCGGGCGTCGCACTCGTCCCCCGAGGTCAAACGCCCGCCGCTCCACATCAGGTCAGGAGAGGAACCATGGCTGACACGGCAGCACGGACGGTGGTCCGCACGCGGACACGCGGCTCGTACGCCGCGTCCGGCCGTCGCCACCCGCTGGTGGCGACCGTCATGGTCCTTCCCCTGGCGGCCCTGCTCGTCGTCGTCTTCGGCGGCTGGGAAGCAGTGGTCACACAGGCGTCGTCCGTGGGCGTGATGCTGGGGCGCTGAGCGGCGCCCCGGGTCCGGAAGAGCGGTCCGGACCGGGACATCCGGCCAACAACCCCGTGGGGACGGGGGTGCGGCGGACGGCAGCGTTTGTCCGGTCAGCTGGGGAGCTGACCGGACATCGCGCTGTCCGGGGCCGGACACGGCCTGCCGCCACCCCGTCCGCGTACGCTCTGCCGGGGCGTGACCGCCACCGCCCGTCCGTACCACCGGGGGAGACCGTGACCGCCGCACTCGTCCGCGCGCTGGGGGACCTCGCCCACCGTGCGGCCCACCCGGCAGGCTGCGGGCCCCGCCCCTGCCCGCCCCCCGCCGTGCTCGCCGACCGCGACGACGGGATCGTCGTCCGCAGCGGCCCCGTCGTCGCCAAGGCCCACGCCGCCGACACGGATACGGCCGCTCTGGCCGCGCGGCTGCGGCTGGCGGCCGGCCCCGGCCTGGACGGCATCCTGCTGGCCCCCCTGCCCGGAGCCCACGGCGCCCATCTCACCGAGCTGCACGGCCGCCCCGTCACCCTCTGGCCCCTCGGCGAGCCCGTCGACCCCGGCGATCCCGACGCGGCTCCCTGGGAAGAGGCCGGGACGCTCCTGGCCCGGCTGCACCGCACCGACGCCCCCGCCGCCGGACTCCCCGCCATGCGCGGCCCGGTCAAGGCGGCGCTCGCCGTCGACCGGATGCGCACCGCCCGCCCCGCCGACCCGGCCGTGGAGCCGGTGCTCACCGCCTGGCGGGGGCTGCCGGGCTGGGCGCGGGGCGAGGAGGGGGCCGGGAAGCGGGCGGCCTCTCCGGCGGGCCGGGGAACGCACCTCTGCCACGGAGACCTCCACCTGGGCCAGCTCGTACGCCACCCCGCCCCGCACGGCCGCTGGCTCCTCATCGACGTGGACGACGCGGGCCTCGGCGATCCGGCCTGGGACCTCGCGCGCCCGGCCGCCTGGTACGCGGCCGGGCTGCTCCCGCCGGACGTCTGGCTCCGCTTCCTGGACGCCTACCGGGCGGGAGGGGGCCCCGCCGTACCCGCCGACGGCGACCCGTGGCCCGCCCTGGACGTGCCGGCCCGCGCGCTGACCGTGCAGACCGCCGCGCTCGCCTGGGCCAAGTCGGCGGCGGAGGGCCGGGATCCGGATGAGGTGGAACAGGTGATGATCGACGCATGTGCCCGAATCGCCTCGCTCCCGCCCGAGTTGGCGGCCGAACGCACGTCGTAGGGTGAACCGACCGTCGGCGGGCATGCATTCCGGCGACGGCGAACCGACGGCGAGGAGTGAGCCCGAACATGCAGTGTCCCAAGTGCCACGCACAGATGCACACGTACAACCGCAACGGCATCCAGATCGAGCAGTGCAGTGGCTGCCGGGGGATATTCCTGGACTACGGCGAGCTGGAGACGCTGACCCGCGTCGAGTCCCAGTGGACGCAGCAGGCCCCGCCGCCGGCCGCCCCGCCGCAGGCGTACCCCTCCGCCCCCGCGCCCGCCTGGGGCGCCCCGCATCACGGCGGCCACCACGGTCACTACCGGCAGAAGAGCTTCGGCCGCATGCTCTTCTCCTCCTGACCGTGCCCGGCGGGCCCCGGCATCCGTGCCGGCGGCCCGCCCGCACGCGGGCACGACGAAGCCCCGGTCGCCGAGACGACCGGGGCTTCGTGACAGTGCGCGATACTGGGATTGAACCAGTGACCTCTTCCGTGTCAGGGAAGCGCTCTCCCGCTGAGCTAATCGCGCAGGTGAACCTGCGTGTACTGCGTGCGCGATACTGGGATTGAACCAGTGACCTCTTCCGTGTCAGGGAAGCGCTCTCCCGCTGAGCTAATCGCGCGGGTGATCCTTACGGACCGACGATCCTTGCGGATCAGTGGACGATACTGGGATTGAACCAGTGACCTCTTCCGTGTCAGGGAAGCGCTCTCCCGCTGAGCTAATCGTCCTTGGAGGTGGAGACGGGATTTGAACCCGTGTAGACGGCTTTGCAGGCCGTTGCCTCGCCTCTCGGCCACTCCACCAGGGGCGGGAGTCCGGGAAGAATCCCCCGCCATCTGCGAGCGGACGACCAGGTTCGAACTGGCGACCTCAACCTTGGCAAGGTTGCGCTCTACCAACTGAGCTACGTCCGCTTGTCTTTCCCGGCCCGCTTGCGCGTCCCGGCGACGTGTTGAACTCTAGCGGATTCCGGGGCCAGTACAAAAACGCGTTTGTGCAGCGTGCTGAGGTGCGCTCGCCCCGGCGCGGGTCACCGTGCGCCGCCCTACACTCGCGGACGTGCACGACCTCGCTCCCATGGCCCGCTTCGGCGGCCTCGTCGCCTCCGGTCTGCGGGATGTGACCAGTGATCCCGCAGCCCTCGACTCGTCCGGCTTCTGGGCCGTCTGCGCGGGCTTCGAATCCTCCCTGACCTGCGCCCGCTTCGACACCGTGCGGCCCGCCCCTGTGCCCGCCCCGGTCCCCGGCGCCTGGCGCGGCCCCGCCGTCGGCGACTGGACCTCCTCGCTCGACCGCGAGGCCTACACGGAAGGCGTACGACGCATCCGCGCGTACATCGCGGCCGGCGAGGTCTACCAGGCCAACCTCTGCCGCGTGCTGACCGCGCCCCTGCCCGGCCCGGGCCCGGCCGACGTGGACGCCCTCACCGCGCTGCTGGCGCGCGGCAACCCGGCCCCGTACGCAGGAACGATTCGGCTCCCCGCGCACGGCGTCGAGATCGCCACCGCGTCCCCCGAACTCTTCCTGCGCAGGGACGGCCGCACGGTCGAGTCCGGGCCCATCAAGGGCACCGGCCGCACCGAGGCCGACCTGCTGGAGAAGGACCACGCCGAGAACGTGATGATCGTGGACCTGGTCCGCAACGACCTGGGCCGGGTCTGCGCCACCGGATCGGTCGGCGTCCCCGGCCTCTGCGCCGTCGAGAAGCACCCCGGCCTCGTCCACCTCGTCTCCACCGTGCGGGGCCGCCTCGCCGACGGCGCCGGCTGGCCCGCGATCCTCGCCGCCGCCTTCCCGCCCGGCTCGGTCACCGGCGCCCCCAAGTCCAGCGCGCTGCGGATCATCGGCGAACTGGAGACCGCCCCGCGCGGCCCGTACTGCGGGGGCATCGGCTGGGTGGACGCCGACCGGAGGACCGCCTCGCTCGCCGTCGGCATCAGAACCTTCTGGACCGACCGCACAGGGCCCGCGCCCCTCCTCCGCTTCGGCACCGGCGCCGGCATCACCTGGGGCTCCGATCCGGAACGCGAGTGGGACGAGACCGAACTGAAGGCGTCCAGGCTGCTCGCTGTAGCGTCGGGCGCATACGAAGCGACCGGAAGGACCGCACCATGAGGATCTGGGTCAACGGCGAGCTGCACCCCGCCGACGACGCCCGGGTGTCCGTGCTCGACCACGGGCTCACCGTCGGCGACGGCGTCTTCGAGACGCTCCGGGTCTCCCAGGGCCGCCCCTTCGCTCTCACCCGCCATCTCGACCGCCTGACCCGCTCCGCACAGGGACTCGGCCTGCCCGCCCCCGACCTGGACGAGGTGCGCCGCGCCTGCGCCGCCGTCGTCGAGGCCAACCCGGTCGGGCTGGGCCGGCTGCGGATCACGTACACCGGCGGCATCTCGCCCCTCGGCTCCGACCGGGGCGACGCGGGCCCCGGTCTCGTCGTCGCCCTCGGCGAAGTGACGCGCCGCCCCGACAGCACGGCCGTCGTCACCGTGCCCTGGACCCGCAACGAGCGCTCCGCGCTCACCGGCCTCAAGACCACCTCGTACGCGGAGAACGTCGTCGCCCTCGCCCGCGCCCACGAGCAGGGCGCCTCCGAGGCGCTGTTCGCCAACACCGCCGACCGGCTCTGCGAGGGCACCGGGTCCAACGTCTTCGTCGTCCTGGACGGGCGGCTCCACACCCCGCCCGTCGCCTCGGGCTGCCTGGCCGGCATCACCCGGGCGCTCGCGGTGGAGTGGACCGGGGCGCAGGAGACCGATCTCCCGTTCGACGTCCTGGACCGGGCCGAGGAGGTCTTCCTGACCTCCACCCTCCGTGACGTGCAGGCAGTCCACCGGATCGACGGCCGGGAGCTGCCGGGCGCGCCGGGACCGGTGACCGCCAAGGCGATGCGGATCTTCGAAGAGCGCGCGGCCGGCGACCTCGACCCGTGACCGGCAACCGGCCCGTCCGCGTAAATACAGGTGACGGGCCCCCGCGCAGGGGATAGAAAGCACCTGATGACGACGACACTCCGGCCGGCCGGGCCGATCCAGTCAGGCGCCGGCGGCGCACAGCGGCGCGCGTACGACGTGTGCGACAACGGGCGCCCCATCGGCTCCGTGGCACTGGCCGTCGAGCCGGGCACGGCCGGCTCGACGGGCCTGATCAGAGCCCTGCGGATCGACGAGGCCGTCCGCAGGCGCGGCCGGGGCACCATCGCCGCGCTGGCCTCCGAGGAGATCCTGCGCGGCTGGGGCTGCGTCCAGGTGTGTACGGAGGTGGCCGCCGGGGACACCGCGGGGCAGCGGCTGGCCGCCGCCCTCGGCTACACCGAGCGGAGCCGCAACATGGTCAAGACGCTGCCGGAGGAGCCTCCGGCCCTCCCCGACGGGCTCACCGCATCCCCGATGACTCCCGAGGAGTTCGCCGCCTGGGCGCACGACGCGATCGCCGGCTACACGGAGAGCCTGGTGGACCGGGGCGTCCCGCGCGAGGAGGCGCCGGCCGCGGCCCGTGCCTCCCACGCCCGCCACCTGCCGGACGGCCTCGCCACCGAGGGCGCGCGGCTGGAGTACCTGCGCCACGAGGGAGAGACGGTCGGCCACGTCTGGGAGTCGCCGTTCGAGATGCATCCCGGCATGCGCGTCGGCTACGTGTTCGACGTGGAGGTGGCGGAGCGGTACCGGGGGCGCGGTTACGGGCGGGCCCTGATGCTCCAGGCCGAGCGGATCGCCCTGGCGGCGGGCGAGACGTGGATCGGCCTGCACGTCGTCACGGCCAACACCCCGGCCCTCCGGCTGTACGAATCGCTCGGTTACGAGCCGACCCGGTACAACCTGGTCAAGGCGCTGTAGCTCCCGCTCCTCAGCCCTGCTCGGCCAGGAGCCGGTCGGTGATCTCCTCGATCCGCTCGCGCAGCCCGTCCTGGCTCCTGCCGCCGTCCAGGCGTTCCCCGCCGATCACGTACGTCGGCGTGCCGGTCACCCCGATCGCCTTGCCCTCGGCCTGGTCGGCGTCCACGATCAGCATGTGCCGGCCGTCGATGAGCGCGGTGTCGAACTCCTCCGCGTCCAGACCCAGCTCCCGGGCCACCTCGACCAGCAGTTCCTCGCCCCGGTCCCCGAGATCGCCGGTCCGCGCGAGCACGGCCTCGATGTACGGCCAGCCGCTGCCCTGGGCCACGGCCTCCTCGGCGGCCTGCGCGGCGGCGTGGGCGTGCTTGTGCTTCTCCAGGGGGAAGTGCCGCAGCCGGATCTCCAGCCGGTCCCCGTACCGGGCCCGCAGGGCGTGCACATCGGTGAGGGCGTGGTGGCAGTCGGGGCACTGGAGCTCGCACCAGACGTCGAGGACGACCGGCGCTGCGGGGGTGGAATCGCTCATGGGGCCAGTCTCGCAGGGCGGGCGGCCCGGTCTCATCCCGGCACCGCCGGTACGGCACCTGGGAAGGAGCCCGGCCCCTGAGATGTCCCTGATACGGGCCCGGGGCATGGCCGCCCGCCCGGTGGCCGGTGCAGGATGGAAGGGACGTATCCCCTGCGCCAGGAGGCACCGATGCTTGCCGAGACCATGTGTTCCGCGGTGTCCGCGGCGGGCCTGGGCATCGCGGCCGTCACCGCGTACCGCAAGCGGTTCCTCACCGCGACGAGGATCGCCGCCTACTCGCTGGTGCCGGTCGGCCTGGTGCTGACGGGGGTCGTGAAGTGGGTGTCGGACGTCGCCTTCAAACCGAGCGTCTGGCTGGGCTTCGGCCTGCTGGGGGTGGCCTGGCTGCTCTTCATGATCACGCGCGCGGTGGAACGCCGGGGCGGCGGCGGTCGCAAGGAACGCCGGGCGGCCGCCCGGGCCGCCCGGGGCGAGGCCGTGGAACCGGCCGCGTCCGCCCCCTCGCTCGGCGCGGGCTCCCCGGCGGGCGGCGCGAGCTCGCGCGCCAAGCCCGCGAAGCAGGGCAGGCAGTCGGCCCCGGCCGGAGCCGGCGAGGACTTCAGCGACATCGAGGCCATCCTGAAGAAGCACGGCATCTGACACCGGAGGCGTCCGGACCCGCGGGCCCCGCCGCACCATGCGGCGGGCCCCGCCCCGTCTCACCAGGTGAATCGTTTCGCCCGGGATTCCTTGACCCTGCCCGGCGGTCCCGCATAGCGTCCCGCTGGGCTGCGAACGTATGCGTTCAGGCCCTATGACACCGGGGGCGGGACACGTGGACCGTGCGGCGCACGCCGCCCCCTTCCGCGTGCCCGAGACGGAGAAGCGATGGCCCTGTTCGACCTGCCCCTGGACCAGCTGCGGGGCTACCGGCCCGACCCCGACGAGCCGGAGGACTTCGACGCCTTCTGGCAGCTCACCCTGGACGAGGCCGCCGCCCACCCGCTGGACGCCGAGTTCGCGCCCTACGACGGTGCGCTGACCGCGGTCGACTCGTACGACGTGTCGTTCGCCGGCTGGGGCGGGCACCGGATACGCGCCTGGCTGAACGTCCCCGCGGGCGCCGATGGCCCCCTGCCGACCGTCGTGCACTACCTCGGCTACAGCGGCGGGCGCGGGCTGCCCCACGACCACCTGGTGTGGCCGTCGGCCGGCTGGGCCGCGCTGATCGTGGACACCCGGGGCCAGGGCGCGGTCAACCACCACTCGGCGGGCGCCACCCCGGACCCGTACGGCGCCGCCAACCCGCAGGCGCCCGGCTTCATGACCAACGGCATCCTCGACCCGGAGACGTACTACTACCGCCGGGTCTTCACCGACGCGGTGCGGGCCGTCGAGGTCGCCCGCAGCCACCCGTCCGTCGACCCGGCCCGCATCGTCGTGAACGGCGCCAGCCAGGGCGGCGGCATCACGCAGGCCGTGGCGGCCCTCAGCCCGGATGTGAAGGCCGCGTTCGTGGACGTGCCGTTCCTGACCCATTTCCGGCGGGCCGTCGAGATCACCGACGAGGACCCGTACCAGGAGATCGTCCGGTTCCTCGCCACCCGGCACGGCGCGGACGCCCAGGTGTTCCGCACCCTGTCGTACTTCGACGGCGTCAGCTTCGCCGCACGCGCGACCGTGCCCGCGCTGTACTCGGTCGCCCTGATGGACGCGATCTGCCCGCCCTCCACGGTCTTCGCCGCCTACAACCGCTGGGCCGGACCCAAGGAGATCGAGATCTACCCCTGGAACGGCCACGAGGGCGGCACCGGCGTCCACCGCCAGGCGCAGCTGCGGATGCTGCGCGAGCTGCACTGAGCCGACGCGGTGCGGGGCGGGGGCGGCAACCCGAAAACGTAAGGGAAAATCGGACGCCGGAGCGATTACGGACGCCCCCGTGAGGGGTGAACTCCCGCCCGGGAGGGGCATGTTGGTAACGAGCACTCCCGGGACTGCGTCATGATCGTCCCGAAATGGTGGACACCTCCCGGGGCGACGCCCCCGCACCCCCTGGCGAAGAGCCGCGCGGCTGCCTCTTCGCGCTTTCCCAGCCCCCTCTGATGATCTTCCTCACGGTCGTCGGCAGCCTGCTGCTGATGGCCGCGTTGCACGATCTCTTCCTGCTGTGAGCGGTCAGCCGGCCGCTTCCCGGCGGCGAGCCCGGTACGCGGCCACGTGCAGGCGGTTACCGCAGGTGCGGCTGGAGCAGTAGCGGCGGGAGCGGTTGCGCGAGAGGTCCACGAAGGCATGCCGGCAGTCCGGCGCCTCGCACCGCCGCAGCCGCTCCGTCTCGCCCGCCACGATGATGAAGGCGAGGGCCATGCCGCAGTCGGCCGCCAGGTGGTCGGCGATCGAGGCGTCCGGCGAGAAGTAGTGCACATGCCAGTCGTAGCCGTCGTGGGCGGTGAGCTGCGGAGTGGTGCCCGCCGCGGCCACCAGGGCGTTCACCAGCCCGGCGGCGGTGCGCGCGTCCTCGGCGGCGAAGACCTCGGCGAACCGGGCGCGCACCTCGTGCACCGCCCGCAGGTCCCGCTGGTCGAGCACACCGATTCCGCTCACCCGGTGGCGTACGGCGAACGCGTGGAGTGCCGCGACGTCGGCGAGTCCGTCGGCCGGCGCGGCACCCCCCTCCGGCTCGCTCTCCGGCGCGGTGTTCACCAGATCGACCACCAGGTCGAGGGCGCTCCGGGTGTCGTGGGGGATCAGCACGCTTTCGCTCCCTGGCCTCCGGCGGACGGGCGCCCGCCGATGCCGGACGACTCTACTGGCTCGGGCAGGGCGCGGACCGGCGCCGGTCACCGCGGTGGATCCGCGGTCACCGGCGCCGGTGTCAGCCGTATGAGGTTGTCCGCGCGACGCCGTCTCCCCGAGTCGGACGGCGTCGTGCAGCTCTCGGCCTGGCTCAGCTCTCGGCCAGGATGTGTGAGAGCTCCGTATCGAGGTCGAAGTGACGGTGTTCGGTGCCCGGTGGAACCGCGGCGTCGGTCCGCTTCAGGAACGACTCCAGGGCCCGTGCCGGGGCCTCGAGCAGTGCTTCGCCCTCTGGGGAGCTCAGCGCGATGCAGACGACGCCCTGGCCGTGACTACGGGATGGCCAGACACGTACGTCTCCGGTGCCGGTGGGCCGGTGCAGCCCTTCGGCAAGGAGGTCGCGGGCGAAAACCCACTCGACCGTCTCCTCCGCTCCGGTGTGGAAGGTGGCGTGCACGGCATAGGGATCGGCCGTGTCATACCGCAGGCCCGCGGGTACAGGCAGTGAGGACTCGCTCGACACAACGAGGCGCAGGTGCAGCTCGCAGCTGACCGTGGTGTTCATAAGCGCCAGGGCCTTTCGCTCAGTGTGCGCTCGGGGATTCGCACGTCGGCGAAATCGACATGCCACCTACGGTGGCGTTGTAAACCCCTCTGACCGTTTTGAGATGCTTCGGGTAGCTCGTACAGCGGTGTGTAACTTTGCGTCATGCGGCCATTCCAGTGACACGAGGCAGTCCGGTAAGTTGGGCCCATGAACGCGGAGAGTGACGAGCGGGAGGGTGTCGCGGCAGCGAGGACACCGGCTCCCGCCGCGGGGGAAGCGCCTCGCGATGCGACGGGGGACGTCATACCGGGAGTGGCCAAGGAGGAGCCGGCGCTCGGTTCCAGAGCGCCCGGCTTCATCAAGGCGTCCAGGGCACTGCACCTCAGCTGGCAGGTCGGCGTCTTCGTCGTCGGCCTGGCCGTCGTGGTGGCCGGCATCATCATGCTGCCGCTGCCGGGCCCCGGCTGGCTGGTGATCTTCGGCGGCATGGCGATCTGGGCGACCGAGTTCGTCTGGGCCCAGCTGGTGCTGCGCTGGACCCGGCGCAAGGTCACCGAGGCCGCCCAGCGGGCGCTCGACCCCAAGGTCCGCCGGCGCAACATCATCCTCACGGCGACCGGACTCGTGATCATCGCGGTGCTCGTCGGGATCTACGTGTGGAAGTTCGGGATCGTCATGCCCTGGAAGATCCACGAGTGACCCCGGAGCGCTCCCCTAGGTGGTCACGGGGCGCCGCTGACATGGGGTAATGTTTGCGGTGCGCCCGGGCGATTAGCTCAGTGGGAGAGCGCTTCGTTCACACCGAAGAGGTCACTGGTTCGAACCCAGTATCGCCCACCCGGACCGACGGCCCGGAAGCTCCAAGAGCTTCCGGGCCGTCGGCGTTCCCGCCCGCGCCTCACCGCATCCGCCCCAGCGCCTCCTTCAGCCGCCGGGCGTCCCGCAGCCGCTTCTCGTACGTCGCCCCCACCGCCAGCAGCAGTACCCCGGCCAGCGCCGGCGCCACCCACCGCGGCAGCGCCCCCGCCACCTGCACCACGTACGGCGCCAGCTCGTGCAGCGCGTCCAGCGCCAGCACCGCGCCGCCCAGCGCCAGCAGCGCCTGGAGCCGCAGCCGCGCCCCCACCAGCGTGACCCCCAGGGCCGCCACCCCCAGCAGCAGCGGGCGCGTCCAGTCGGGGTCCGTCCAGGCCGCGCCCAGCGACGGCACCAGCGTCACGGCGAGCCCCGCCCCGTACGCCGCCCACGACGAGGCCGACGGATCGCGGCGCCGCCGCAGCACCCCGACCACCAGCGCCGGCACCGTCACCGGCAGGGTGTACGCCTCCGGCGCCGACACCCCCGACACCGCGAGCCGCACCCACGCCGCCGCCACGAACAGCACCGTCGCCAGGTACCCCGCGAACGGACGCCGATCCGGGCGCAGCGCCGTCCCCGCCGCGAGCACCCCGCACAGCGCCAGCACCAGCGCCAGGAACCGCGCGTCCCCCACCGCCATGGCGACCGCCACCACGCCCGCCGCCGCACCGGTCACCTCGACCGGCACCGCCACCGGGCGGCCCTTCAGCCGGGCCCCCAGCAACGCCGTCACCGCCGGCACCGCGAGCACCGGCACAGCCGCCTCGTACACCGCGAGCCCCAGCGAAGCCCCCAGCGCCGCCATCGGCACCACGGCGCACACCACGGCCGCACAGGCCGCCGCCGACACCACCACCGGCGAGGCCCCCCGCTGCCGGTCCAGGGCCACCGCGAGTGCCACGAACACCACCACGAGCAGACCGAACGCCGTGTACGTGGCCGCCTCGGTCGCCAGCGAGAGCAGCGCCGCGCCCACCGCACCGGCGACCCCGACCGCACCGGCGGTCACCGCCACACCACGCGCCCCGGCCCGCAGCCCGGCCACCGCCAGGCCGAACGCCGCCACGGCCAGGACCAGCTGTCCCGCCCGGGCCGCGGCGAAGGACAGGTCCAGCGCGGCCGGCAGCACCATGAGCCCCGCCCAGCCCAGCGCCACCGCCGCCGAACCCGCCGCACCCCGCCACGCGGGCCCGGGCACCAGTACGGGCCCGGCCCACCGGAGCAGGCCCTCCCGCCAGCGGAACGCGGCCCCGAGCGCCCCGGCCACCAGCAGCAGCACCACCGGGGCGGACACCATCGCCTCCCATGGCAGATCCGTCGCACCCACCGCGCCCCGGGCCCCGCCGCGCGGAGCGCCGGACCACACCGCGCCCAGCCGCGTCACCGGACCCGCCGCGACCACCGTCACCGGGGCCAGCGAGACCAGGACCGCGCCGGCCGCCACGACCGCCGACGCCCACGCGAGCCCCCGGGCCGCCGCGAGGCCCAGCGGAGCGCGTACGGAGCACAGCAGCGCCCCGGCGCACAGCAGGTACGCCGTCACGGGCCAGCCGTCCGGCACCGCAGCGGCGGGCACCCCGCCCACCGCCGCCACGGCCGCGAGACCGGCCACCACGCCGCCCGCCGTCGCGAACGCGACCGGAGCGCGGCGCGCCCCCGCCAGAGCCGCCGCAGCACCGGCCAGCAGCAGTGCCCCCGGCGCCACCGCACCGGCGGGTCCGGCCGCAGCCAGCGACTCCACCAGGGCCACCAGCAGCCCGGTCCCGCCCGTCGCACACAGGGCGACGCACGCCACGACCCGTACCGACGCCCGTCCGGCCCTGAGCGCCACCACGCCGTCCAGCGCGGCCGCCGGCAGCAGCGCCCCCGAGAACCACAGCGGCCCGCCGCCCGCCGCCCACACCCACAGCACCAGCGGCAGCTGCGCCGAGACGACCGCCAGCGGAAGCGGCAGCCGCAGCCTGCCCAGGAGCAGCCCGTAGGCCGCCCACAGCAGTGCGAGGACCGCTGCCGCCGTCCCCGCGTACGCGGCACCGTCCGCGTCCGGCACCGCCACCGCGTACACCGCGTACGCGTCGAGCACCATCAGCACCGACGCCACCGCCGCCAGCGCCTCGGCCGTCGCGCCCAGACCCCGGCGCAGCAGGACCGCCGGAGCGGCCAGCGCCCCGGCCGTCACCGCGGTCAGCACCGCGCTGCGCCCGCCGATGCCCAGGTCGCCCCAGCTGACCAGGGTGAACGCGAGGGCGGCGACAGCCAGCAGCAACCCGCCGAGGACCAGCAGCACGTTCTGCACGCTGCGCTCGGGGGCCGGACCCGCCGGCCCGAACCCTCCGGGGCCTGGACCCCAGGGCGCGACCGGGCCCCGGGGGGCGGGCCCGGTGGCTTGCAGCGCCCGCAGCAGCCAGGCGCGGCGGGTCAGCAGCTGGGCCCGGCGGGTGTCCAGCCAGGCCAGTTCACGATCGAGGAGCGCCAATTCCTCTGCGGGCGGCGGCACATGTTCCATGGACGCGAGTGTGCTGCGCGCCACGTGGCCGAACATGCGTCCGCGTACTCAGATGCCCGCCTGAGTACGCGCACCCCGGGGCGCATCATGGGGAAGTGAACTGGAACCACTACCGATTCGTCAGCGTATGGAAGCTTCAGGCGCCGCCCGACGCCGTGTACGCCGAACTCGAACGCGTCGAGGACTATCCGCGGTGGTGGCCGCAGGTTCGCGAGGTCACCCGGTCCGGGAGCGACACGGGCACCACCCGCATCCGCTCCCTGCTCCCGTACGACCTCGTCACGACCGTGCGCGAACGGCGCCACGATCCGGTGCACGGCGTCCTCGAAGCCGCGCTCGGCGGCGATCTCGACGGCTGGGTCCGCTGGACGGTCGCGCCCCACGGCCGCGGCACCCGCGTCGTGTACGAGCAGGAGGTCGAGGTGCGCCGGACGCTGCTGCGGGTCCTCGCGCTGCCCTGCCGGCCGGTGTTCCGCGCCAACCACGCCCTGATGATGCGGGCCGGGCGGCGCGGGCTCGCGGCCCGGCTGGAAGCGGTTTGAACCACGGCCTCCCCGCCCTGTATGGTTCAACCCGTTCCCGGGCGATTAGCTCAGTGGGAGAGCGCTTCGTTCACACCGAAGAGGTCACTGGTTCGAACCCAGTATCGCCCACCCCGGAGAGGCCGGTCCGTCAGCACCACCGACGGACCGGCCTCTGTGTGTCCGGACGCCGACCGCTCATGCCGCCGTGCGCAGCTCCGGACGCAGCGGCCAGGACGGGTCCACCGTCTCCGGGGTCCCGCTCCGCGCGAACCACGCCTGGAGCCCCCGCGCCTGCGCGGCGTGCCACACCGCCTGGAGCGTGTGCAGCTCCGCCGGGCTCAGCCGCTCGAGGCGGGCGGAGAAGCGGCGCCCCACCGCCCGCACCAGCTCCAGCGAGGCCGCCGCGTCCGCCGCCGCGTCGTGTGCCCCGTCCAGCAGCACCCCGTACAGCTCGCACAGGTCCGTGAGTGTGCGCCGGCCCTTGCGGTAGCGGTCCAGGTGCTTGTCCAGCACCCGGGGGTCGAGCACACACAGCGGCGAACCCTCCAGGTACGCGCCCAGCGATGACGCCCGGTGCCGCTTCAACTCCCGGTCCAGCAGGGTCAGATCGAACGGTGCGTTCATCACGACGAGCGGCCGCCCCGCCGCGCGCTGCTCGGCCAGCGCCCGCGCCATCTCCTCCACCGCGGGCGCCGGCCAGCGTCCGTTGCGCTGGAGGTGGTCGTCGGTCAGCCCGTGGATCTCCGTCGCCCCCGGAGGCACCGGAACCCCCGGATTCACCAGCCAGCGGGTGACGCGCACCGGGCCGTCCGCCCGGTCCTGGACCACCAGGGCGGCCGAGACGATCCGGTCCTCCTCGACGTCCACACCCGTCGTCTCCGTGTCGAAAGCGGCCAGCGGCCCTTCGTACCAATGAGTCATCCCCGAACTCCTCGCGCACGCACGGCAGATGGCGGGATTCCTCCGCCCGGTTCGGTGATACCCGCACCCTTTGCCTGATACGCCGTTTGCGCACGGTCCCGTGCGGTGACAACAGAAGTACCGGCAGCGGAAGTTGACCGCCCGGCACCCCTCATCCCCATCGGTACGGCCCGGAAGGCTTACGGAGCCATGGCGCTCGCGCAGCCCGACCCGAGCGGGCTGCTGCCCCAGCGGACCGGACCGCTGCGCGGCGGACTCGCCACCACCGCCTGCATGGAGACCCTCCAGGTGGGCTATCTCCACGCCGTCGCCGCGGCGGCGGGCTGCTCGCTGTCGCAGCCCTTTCCCGACAACGGCATCGACTGGCACGTCAGCCACGGTTCCGCCGGCCATCTCGTGGACGACGAGGTGACCATCAAGGTCCAGCTGAAGTGCACCTACCAGATACCGCCCCGGCCGCCCGGCCCGTCCTTCGCCTTCACGCTGGACAACGCCCACCTGGTGAAGCTCGCCCGGACGCCCGTGTCGGTGCACAAGATCCTGGTCGTGATGCTCGTGCCCCGCAGCCAGGACGACTGGCTGCGGGCCGGCCCCGACAGCCTCGACCTGCGGCACTGCTGTTACTGGACCAACCTGGCCGGCCACCCCGTGACCGGCCGCCACCGGACCACCGTGCGGCTCCTGACCTCGCGCGTCTTCGACGACCGGGCGCTCTGCGAGATCATGACCCGCGTCGGGGCGGGAGGGAGACCCTGATGCACGAGCCCGTACGCCTCCACGGCGAGGCCGCCCCGCACTCCTGGGGCCTGCCCGACCCTGCCCGTGTCGACCCCGGCGTCCTCGGCACCCTGCTCGCCCGGCACGGCTGGCAGCGGCGCGGGGGAGAGGGCGGCCCGTACAGCCGCTGGACCCCGCCCGGCGGCACCACCAGCCTCCTCGTGCCCCGCACCAGGACCTTTCCCGACAGCGAGGACCTGCTCGGCGAGGCCCTGACCGCGCTCGCCCGCAGCGCCGCCCCCTCCGCCCGCGAGATCCTGGTCGCCCTCACCGTCCCCAGCGACGAGATCCGCTGGCGCCGCGAGGTCCCCGAACCGGCCGCCGGGACCGCCGACTGGCTCGGCGCGGAACAGCTTCACAGCGCCGCCCGCCAGATCCTGCTGGCCGGTGCGCTCGCAGTCCGGGGTCCGGCCGGCTACCACGGCGCCCGCCGCCGCAGCCGCGCCCTTGCCGCCCTCGGCCCCGTGCTCACCGGCCCCGGACCCGGTGGCCGGTCGCTGACCGCCTTCGTCCCCGTCGATCCGGGCCGCCCCGTCGCCGTCCGGCTCCACCACGCCCTGCACGCCACCCGCGAGGCGGTGGACTACCAACGGGCCACCGGCGGCATGGAAGCCTTCGACAACGCCGTCGCGGCGGGCGTCAGCAGGGAGCTGACCGAGGCGGTCGTCGCCCTCGTCCGGGGCTCGGAGGGCGCCGCGATCGCGCTGGACTGGGCGCCTGCCGCCGGAACCCCCGCCGGCTGCCCCGCCCTCCCCGAACCCGTCGAGTTCTCCCCGGGTGACCTGCCCGCGCTGCGCCGGGCCGGGGCCCGCTACCTGCGCGACGAGCCCGCCGTCACCGTACGGATCACCGGGGCCGTCGTCCGGCTGCGCCGCTCGGGGCCGCGCGGGGCGGGGATCGTACGCCTGCGGGTACTGGCCGGGGCCGAGGTGCCGCACGTCCGGATCGAGCTGGACGAGGAGGCGTACCGGATCGCGGGCCAGGCCCATCTGGTCGGGCTGCCGGTCCGGGTGGAGGGCCGGCTGGAGAGCCGGGGCGGCTTCCGGCGGCTGACCGGGGCGTCGCAGGTCGTCCCCGTTCAGGTGGACGACGAGGAACGGGACCGGCTGATGAAGTCGCTCCAGGAGAACGTGGACTTCTTCGAGGAGGCGTGCGCGGGGGAGTAGGGCCTTTCGCAATGGGGGCCCTCGGCTCGGTACGATTCCTGTTGCGCGCGCGACAGGAATGCGGGCGCAACCCCCTGAGTCAGGAGAGACCGGTGTCAGACGTCCGTGTGACCATCCAACGCGATTCCGAGCGGGAAGAGCGCGTGGTGACGACGGGCACTACGGCGGCCGAGCTCTTCCCCGGCGAGCGCACCGTCGTCGCGGCCCGCGTCGGCGGCGAGCTGAAGGACCTCGCGTACGAGCTCAAGGACGGCGAGACCGTCGAGCCCGTGGAGATCTCCTCCGAGGACGGCCTCAACATCCTGCGCCACTCCACCGCGCACGTCATGGCCCAGGCTGTGCAGGAGCTGCACCCCGAGGCCAAGCTCGGCATCGGCCCGCCGGTCAAGGACGGCTTCTACTACGACTTCGACGTCGAGAAGCCGTTCACGCCCGAGGACCTCAAGGCCATCGAGAAGCGGATGCAGGAGATCCAGAAGCGGGGCCAGAAGTTCTCCCGCCGGGTCGTGACGGACGAGGCCGCCCGCGAGGAGCTGGCCGACGAGCCGTACAAGCTGGAGCTCATCGGCATCAAGGGCTCCGCCTCCTCGGACGACGGCGCGGACGTCGAGGTGGGCGGCGGCGAGCTGACCATCTACGACAACCTCGACCCGAAGACCGGCGAGCTGTGCTGGAAGGACCTCTGCCGGGGCCCGCACCTGCCGACCACCCGGTTCATCCCGGCCTTCAAGCTGATGCGGAACGCTGCCGCGTACTGGCGGGGCAGCGAGCGCAATCCGATGCTCCAGCGCATCTACGGCACCGCCTGGCCCACCAAGGACGAGCTCAAGGCGCACTTGGAGTTCCTGGAGGAGGCCGCCAAGCGCGACCACCGCAAGCTCGGCAACGAGCTGGACCTCTTCTCCTTCCCGGACGAGATCGGCCCCGGCCTCGCCGTCTTCCACCCCAAGGGCGGCGTCATCCGCCGGGCCATGGAGGACTACTCGCGCCGCCGGCACGAGGAGGAGGGCTACGAGTTCGTCTACTCGCCGCACGCCACCAAGGGCAAGCTCTTCGAGAAGTCCGGCCACCTGGACTGGTACGCCGACGGCATGTACCCGCCCATGCAGCTCGACGACGGGGTGGACTACTACCTCAAGCCGATGAACTGCCCGATGCACAACCTGATCTTCGACGCGCGCGGCCGCTCGTACCGTGAACTGCCCCTGCGTCTCTTCGAGTTCGGCACGGTGTACCGGTACGAGAAGTCGGGCGTCGTGCACGGCCTGACCCGCTCGCGCGGCTTCACGCAGGACGACGCGCACATCTACTGCACCCGTGAGCAGATGGCGGAGGAGCTGGACCGCACGCTCACCTTCGTCCTCAACCTGCTCCGCGACTACGGGCTCACCGACTTCTACCTGGAGCTGTCCACCAAGGACCCGGAGAAGTTCGTCGGGTCGGACGAGACCTGGGAAGAGGCCACCGAGACGCTGCGCCAGGTCGCCGAGAAGCAGGGTCTGCCCCTGGTCCCGGACCCGGGCGGGGCCGCGTTCTACGGCCCGAAGATCTCGGTGCAGGCGCGGGACGCCATCGGGCGGACCTGGCAGATGTCGACCATCCAGCTCGACTTCAACCTGCCGGAGCGGTTCGACCTGGAGTACACCGGACCGGACGGCTCCAAGCAGCGCCCGGTCATGATCCACCGCGCGCTGTTCGGCTCCATCGAGCGCTTCTTCGCGGTGCTCCTGGAGCACTACGCGGGTGCGTTCCCGGTCTGGCTGGCCCCGGTCCAGGCGGTCGGCATCCCGATCGGCGACACCCACATCCCGTACCTCCAGGAGTTCGCGGCGGAGGCCCGGAAGAAGGGGCTGCGCGTCGACGTGGACGCGTCGTCGGACCGGATGCAGAAGAAGATCCGCAACCACCAGCGCGCCAAGGTGCCGTTCATGATCATCGTCGGTGACGACGACATGAACGCGGGCACGGTGTCGTTCCGGTACCGCGACGGGTCGCAGGAGAACGGCATCGCCCGTGACGAAGCGATCGCCAAGCTCGTTGACGTGGTGGAGCGTCGCGTGCAGGTGTGACGCGGATCCCCGCGCGATCACCGCAAGCTCGGCAACGAGCTTGACCACTCCCCGCGCAAGCGGGGCTGGGCCCCCGGCCGAGCTACCCGCTCGCCGGGGGCTCCTCCTCGTCCTGCCTCCGGAACACCTGGATCAGCCACGACGAGAAGGCGCCCGTCACCGCTCCCAGCAGCGCCAGGCCGCACGCCATCAGGCCCGCCGCGATGGTCCGGCCCGTCGCCGTCACCGGTACGGCATCCCCGTACCCCACCGTCGTCAGCGTCTCGCACGCCCACCAGACCGCGTCCCCGAACGTGCGGATCGAGGCGTCCGGGGCGTCGTGCTCCCAGTGGTAGACGCTGAGGGCCGCCGAGAAACCGAGGAGCACGGCGGTCATCCCGGCGTACGAGATCACCCGCGCGTACAGGCCGAGGCGCGGGCGGGCGCGCTTCTCCTGGACGGCCGTGTAGACCTGCACCATGCGCAGCGGGCGCAGCAGCGGCAGCACCAGGACGAGGGTGTCGAGCCAGCGGACGCGGACGAAGCGGAGGCCGAGGCCGCTGAGCCTGAGGCGTACCGCGTAGTCGAGGACGAAGAGCAGCCAGGTCGCGCCGACGAGGGCGAGCGAGAGGTCGTGCCAGGGCTCGGCGTCGTACGGGGCGAGGACGCGGGACGCGTAGCCGGCGAGGAAGACCAGGGAAGCGGCGAGAAGCGGAACCTCGGTGCGCCGCTCCCAGCGGGTCAGAGCGGGAGGGGGCTGGTCCGGGGTGCGCACGCTCATCGGCCCAGCATCGCGGTGCGTGGCGGGGATCGGCCCCGGCGACACGCTCCGCACAGGTGAAGCAATATGCTGGCCGGCATGACGAGTGAGCCGGAGCAGCAGATCGGAGTGGGGACGCCCGACGCGTTCCAGCGCCTGTGGACGCCCCACCGGATGGCGTACATCCAGGGCGAGAACAAGCCGACCGGCCCGGAGGCGGGGGACGGCTGTCCGTTCTGCGGGATTCCGGAGAAGTCGGACGAGGACGGGCTCGTCGTCGCGCGCGGTGCGAAGGTGTACGCCGTGCTGAATCTGTACCCGTACAACGGCGGGCACCTGATGGTGGTGCCGTACCGGCATGTCGCGGACTACACGGAGCTCGACGGTCCCGAGACGGCGGAGCTGGCCGATTTCACGAAGCGGGCGATGACCGCGCTGCGGGCGGCCTCGGGTGCGCACGGCTTCAACATCGGGATGAACCAGGGTGCGGTGGCGGGTGCGGGCATCGCCGCGCACCTGCACCAGCACCTGGTGCCCCGGTGGGGTGGCGACGCCAACTTCATGCCGGTGGTGGGGCACACCAGGGTGCTGCCGCAGCTGCTGGCGGACACACGGAAGATGCTGGCGGACGCCTGGCCGGCCGCCTGATTCCTCTGCTGCTCGCCGTGCGGGGCGTTCCGGGTCTTCCGGGGCGCCCCGCACGCGTACCCGGCCGGTTATGCGTCGTAGAGGTCGGCCTTGCCGGGGGCGGGGGCCTGGACCAGGCCACTCAGGACCGACGAGCGGCCCGCGAAGCGCTCGGTGTCCACGCCGTGCTCCTCCAGGACCTTGATGGCGGCGTTGTGGACGACGCGCAGGACGGGGGTGGCGGCGCGCATGGCGTCGTCGGCCATGAAGCGGTGGCGCCAGGGCTTCTCGGCCCAGGCATGGCGGAGGCCGAAGGGCTCGGGCAGGGCGATCTTGCCGCCGAGGTAGTCCAGGAGCGGCGGATACCAGGTGAACGGGGCGCGCAGGGCGAGACGGGTCACCTCGTGGGCGTCGACCAGGGCGAGGGTGATGTCGCGGGTCTCCCAGAACCGGACGGTCTTGTTGACGGTCCGGGTCTTCGCGGCGGGCTTGCTGGTGAAGAGGGAGTGCACGGGGCCCAGGGCGTGCCCGGTGACCTCGATGCGCAGGGTCTCGTAGAGGACGGTGACGGTGATCATCATGGTGATGACGAGCTGGCCGTCCCAGAGGGTGAACTGGACGCCGAGGTAGTGGCGGTTGCCGCCGCCGAACTGCTGGTGGTTGCAGATCCGCTGTATCTCGTGGGGCTTGATCTGGTAGGTGGCGACGTCCTCGCCCTGAGGGCGGGTGACGCTGTCCGCGTTCTCCCCGATGGGAGTGACGATCCAGTGGTTGACGGAGGGGGTGGGGAATCCGCCGGTGTTCAGCGGGCCCCGTTCCAGCAGTTTGAGCTGGTCGTGGATGACGCGGATGACGTCCCAGCTGCGGAACTGGTGGATCTCCTTGCCGGGCTCCTTGGCGACGAGGTCCTCGGCGAGCTGCCAGCTGCCCCAGCGGGTGCCCATGCCGAGGATGCCCTTGGGGCCGGCGTAGAAGACGGAGTTGGACTGCTGCTCGGCGGAGAGCTTCTCCAGGCCCTGGCGCAGGGCCTCGCGGGCGGTCTCGTTGGGATTCTTCGGGACCGTCTCGGGGATCTTGGCGGTGACGCCGCCGCCGGAGAGCAGCCCCTCCCAGCGGGCGCGCATGTCCTGGGCGGACCTTTCGGCGATCCGCTTGGCGAAGTACCAGCCGATGACCGGGGCGACGAACATCGCGCGCAGGTAGAGGCCGAGGAGCCCGGTGAGGGGGAGCCGGATCATCAGGAAGACGATGCCGATGCCGACCAGGGGCAGCAGGCTGTTGCCGAGGGTGGTGAGGAGCCGGTCCTTGGTCTTGGCGAAGCCGTCGCGCAGCCGGAAGACGATGACCCACAGCAGCATGCCCGGCAGGAACAGGAAGCCGAACAGCACGGTGACGGCGGTGAGCCGGGTGTCGCGTGCCTTGCGCAGGCTGTTCGCGGAGAGGCAGTGCTCGACCACGGTCTGCGGGTCGGTGCCGAAGGACTGGATGAGGTCCTTGCGGGCGCCGCCGAGCATGCGCTCCTGGACGGCGCGGGCGAACGCCTCGCCGAGATTGGGCTTGAAGTAGTCGGACTTGAGGAAGCCGGAACGGCCGGTCTTCACCTCGGACTTGTGCCACTCGCTGTTGGCTTTGAGGATGTCCTCCACCGGGCTGTCGCGGTACGCGGCGGAGGCGAGGGCGTTGGTCGCCACCGCCGCGCCTCCCGAACCCTGGAGCGGAATCTGCGCTCCGGGTGAGAAATCGAATCCGTTGCTGGCCACTGTCGCCCCCACTCGCCACCGAGGAACCGCTCCTGCGGCTGTTTCCCAACTGCCGTGCCCGGCACACTTTCTGAGCTGGGGTCTCAGCGTATCGTCCGGATACGTCCGCCGTCCGGCCCTGTGGACAACGTTCGGGGAAGCGGGCGCTTTCGCGTCATCCCTGCCGGGCGTGGACGCGGTCGGCGAGCTGTGCGGGCATCGGCTCGTGGCGGGCGTACGCGCGGTCGAAGCGGCCGGTGCCGTGGGTCAGGGCGCGCAGGTCCACCGCGTACCGGTCGATCTCCAGTTCGGGTACGTCGGCGCGGACGAGGGTGCGTCCGGAGCCGGACTGCTCGGTGCCGGTGACCCGGCCCCGGCGGCCCGAGAGGTCGCTCATGACCGGGCCGACGTAGTCGTCGGGCACCAGGACGCCGACCTCGGCGACGGGTTCCAGGAACTGGACGTGGGCATCGGCGGCGGCCTCGCGCAGGGCCAGGGCGCCGGCGGTCTGGAAGGCGGCGTCGGAGGAGTCCACGGAGTGCGCCTTGCCGTCCCGCAGGATCACCCGCACGTCCACGAGGGGGTGGCCCGCGGCGACACCCCGGGCGGCCTGGGCGCGGACGCCCTTCTCGACGGACGCGATGAACGGGCGGGGCACGGCGCCGCCGACGACCCGGTCCACGAATTCGACGCCGGAGCCGGCGGGCAGCGGTTCGACGTCGATCTCGCAGACCGCGTACTGGCCGTGGCCGCCGGACTGCTTGACGTGGCGGCCGCGCCCGGTGGCGGGTCCGGCGAAGGTCTCGCGGAGGGCGACGCGGTGCGGGACGGCGTCGACCTGGACGCCGTAGTGGTCGCGCAGCCGGTCCAGGGCGACGTCCAGGTGGGCTTCGCCCAGGCACCACAGGACGAGCTGTCCGGTGTCCGGGTTCTGTTCGAGGCGGATGGCCGGGTCCTCGGCGACCAGGCGGGCCAGGCTGTGGGAGAGCTTGTCCTCGTCGGCCTTGCTGTGGGCCCGGACCGCGAGCGGGAGCAGGGGGTCGGGGGTGGTCCAGGGTTCGAGGAGGAGGGGGTGGCCGGTGCCGGAGAGGGTGTCGCCGGTTCCGGCGGTCTCCAGCCGGGCGACGCAGGCCAGGTCACCGGCCACGCACGCGGCGAGGGGCCGCTGCTGTTTCCCGAAGGGTGAGGTGAGGGCGCCGACGCGGGTGCGGGCCTCGTGGTCGGGGCGGTCCTCGTGCGCGGGGGAGCCGAGCCCGTGGCCGTGGACGTGGACGGTGTCGTCGGGGCGCAGGGTGCCGTTGAAGACGCGGACGAGGGAGAGCCGGCCGACGTAGGGGTCGGAGGACGTCTTGACGACCTCGGCGACCAGGGGGCCCCCGGGGTCGCCGTCGAGGGCGGGGAGCGGGGAGCCGTCCGGAGTGGTGACGGCGGGCAGCGGATGTTCGCGCGGGGTAGGGAAGCCGCCGGCGATCAGGTCGAGGAGTTCGACGGTGCCGACGCCCTGGCGGGCGCCCTCGGCGGCGGGCGCGGCGGCGAGGACGGGGTGGAAGGAGCCGCGTGCCACGGCGCGTTCGAGGTCGGTGATCAGGGTGCCGGTGTCGATGGACTCGCCGCCGAGGTAGCGGTCCATCAGGGTCTCGTCCTCGCTCTCCGCGATGATGCCCTCGATGAGGCGGGCGCGTGCCTCGGCCAGGGGCGTCCGCTCGTCGCCGGACGGGGGGTGCTCGGCGCGCTCGCCGCCGGAGTAGTCGAAGACGCGCTCGGTGAGCAGGCCGGTGAGGCCGGTGAGCGGGGCGTGCCCGTCGGCTGCCTCGGGGCCGAGCACGGGCAGGTGGAGGGGGAGCACGGCGTCGGGGTCGTCGCCGCCGAAGAGCTCGCCGCAGACCCGGGTCATCGCGTCGAACGGGGTGCGGGCGGTGTCGAGGTGGGTGACCACGATGGCGCGGGGCATGGCGACGGCGGCGCACTCCTCCCACAGCGCGCGGGTGGTCGCGGCCACGGCCTCGGCCTCCTGGGCGGCCGAGACGACGAAGAGGGCCGCGTCCGCCGCCCGCAGCCCGGCCCTGACCTCACCGACGAAGTCGGCGTACCCGGGGGTGTCCAGCAGGTTGATCCGGTGGCCGTCCCAGTCCACGGGGACCAGGGAGAGCTGGACGGACCGGTTCTGGCGGTGCTCGATCTCCTCGTGGTCGGAGACGGTCGTGCCGTCCTCGACGCGGCCCGCCCGGCCCAGGGCGCCCGCGGTCTGCGCGAGCGCCTCGACCAGCGTGGTCTTGCCGGAGCCGCTGTGGCCGACCAGCGCCACGTTGCGCAGGGCGCGGGGGCGGCGGCCGGCCGCCGGTGTCCCTCCGGCGGCTCCGATGCGTGCGTGAGCCTTGTCGCCCATGGTGATGCCTCCCGTCGATGGCGCACGGGCACGCGCTCAGGGGCGGCGACGCCCGCGTATTCCGAGCTTGGCACCGCCCCGGGACCGCGTCCACACGTCGCGCGCGGGGGGCCGGGGTGCCCGGACGGTGACGGTCGCCGGGCGTGACTACGATGGGCCCGGAGGGTGCTGAAGGCCCTGGCCGGGCTCGCGGCGCCCGGCACGCACGTCTGCGGTGCTGCCGAAACGCCTTCATGGCTCCGCCATGGAGACGCTCCGGCGCCTTGCAGCCGCACGCACCGGCCACCGTTCCCCGACCGGCCAGGGCCTTCAGCAACCCTCCAGCCGGTGGCCGACGGGGTCACGCGGCCCAGCTACCCCTCGGGAAGGCCATGCTGAACAAGTACGCGCGTGCCTTTTTCACGCGTGTCCTCACGCCGTTCGCCGCACTGCTCCTCCGTCTCGGCGTGAGCCCGGACGCGGTCACCCTGATCGGTACGGCCGGGGTGATGGCCGGTGCGCTGGTCTTCTTCCCGATGGGCGAGTTCTTCTGGGGCACGATCGTCATCACGGTCTTCGTGTTCTCCGACCTCGTCGACGGGAACATGGCGCGCCAGGCGGGCATCTCCAGCCGGTGGGGCGCGTTTCTGGACTCCACGCTCGACCGGGTCGCCGACGGCGCGATCTTCGGCGGCTTCGCCCTCTGGTACGCGGGCAGCGGCGACGACAACATCCTGTGCGCGGTGGCGATCTTCTGCCTGGCGAGCGGTCAGGTGGTCTCGTACACCAAGGCGCGCGGTGAGTCGATCGGGCTGCCGGTGGCGGTCAACGGGCTCGTGGAGCGTGCCGAGCGCCTGGTGATCTCGCTGGTGGCGGCCGGTCTGGCGGGTCTGCACAAGTTCGGGGTGCCGGGCATCCAGGTGCTGCTGCCGATCGCCCTGTGGATCGTCGCCGTGGGCAGCCTGGTGACGCTGATCCAGCGGGTCGTCACCGTGCGCCGTGAGGCGGCGGAGGCGGACGCGGCGGACGCGGACGGGCAGTGAGCGGCGCCGACGCGCGGCCCGGCGCGAGGGAGCGGCTGAGCGACGCGCTGTACGGGCTGGGGTGGACGGCGGTCAAGACGCTGCCCGAACCGGCCGCCCGGGCCCTGTTCCGCACCCTCGCCGACCAGGTGTGGAAGCGGCGCGGCAAGAGCGTGCTGCGCCTTGAGGCCAACCTGAAGCGGGTCGTGCCGGACGCCGATCCGGACCGGCTGGCCGCCCTCTCGCGGGCCGGCATGCGTTCGTACATGCGCTACTGGATGGAGTCGTTCCGGCTGCCGACCTGGAGCCCGGAGCGGATCAAGGCGTCGATCGACGTCACGGACGCGCACCGGCTGACGGACGGCCTGGACTCGGGGCGCGGGGTGATCCTCGCCCTGCCGCATCTGGGGAACTGGGACCTGGCCGGGGCGTGGGTCACCACGGACCTGAAGGTGCCGTTCACCACGGTCGCCGAGCGGCTGAAGCCGGAATCGCTGTACGACCGGTTCGTCGCCTACCGCGAGGGCCTGGGCATGGAGGTGCTGCCGCACACCGGCGGCGCCGCGTTCGGGACGCTGGCCCGGCGGCTGCGGTCGGGCGGTCTGGTCTGCCTGGTCGCCGACCGCGATCTGTCCGCGTCGGGCATCGAGGTCTCGTTCTTCGGCGATACGGCCCGGATGCCGGCCGGGCCCGCGCTGCTGGCCCAGCAGACCGGCGCGCTGCTGCTGCCGGTGACGCTCTCGTACGACGACACGCCGGTGATGAAGGCGCGGATCCATCCGCCGGTCGAGGTGCCGGAGACAGGTGACCGGGCCGGGAAGACGTCTCTGATGACACAGGCCCTGGCCGACGCGTTCGCCGTGGGCATCGCCGAGCACCCGGAGGACTGGCACATGCTGCAACGGCTCTGGCTCGCCGACCTCGAACCTTACGGAGACCGGAGCGGAGACCCGACGTGAAGATCGGCATCGTCTGCCCGTACTCCTGGGACGTTCCGGGCGGTGTGCAGTTCCACATCCGCGACCTGGCCGAGCATCTGATCCGGCTCGGCCACGAGGTGTCCGTGCTGGCCCCGGCCGACGACGAGACGCCGCTGCCGCCGTACGTGGTCTCCGCGGGCCGGGCCGTGCCGGTGCCGTACAACGGCTCGGTGGCCCGGCTGAACTTCGGGTTCCTGTCGGCGGCGCGGGTGCGGCGCTGGCTGCACGAGGGCACGTTCGACGTCATCCACATCCACGAGCCGACCTCGCCGTCGCTGGGGCTGCTGACCTGCTGGGCGGCGCAGGGCCCGATCGTCGCCACGTTCCACACGTCCAACCCGCGGTCCCGGGCGATGATCGCCGCGTACGCGATCCTGCAGGCGGCGCTGGAGAAGATCAGCGCGCGGATCGCGGTCAGCGAGTACGCCCGCCGGACCCTGGTCGAGCACCTGGGCGGCGACGCGGTGGTCATCCCGAACGGGGTGGACGTCGACTTCTTCGCGCGGGCCGAGCCCCGGCCCGAGTGGCAGGGCGGCACGATCGGCTTCATCGGCCGCATCGACGAGCCCCGCAAGGGCCTGCCCGTGCTGATGCGCGCGCTGCCCGCGATCCTCGCGGCCCGCCCGGAGACCCGGCTGCTGGTGGCCGGCCGGGGCGACGAGGAGGAGGCCGTCGCCTCGCTGCCCGTGGAGATGCGCTCACGCGTGGAGTTCCTCGGGATGGTGAGCGACGAGGACAAGGCGCGGCTGCTGCGCAGCGTCGATCTGTACGTGGCGCCCAACACCGGGGGCGAGAGTTTCGGGATCATCCTGGTCGAGGCCATGTCGGCGGGCGCGCCGGTCCTCGCCAGCGACCTGGACGCGTTCGCGCAGGTCCTGGACCAGGGCGCGGCGGGCGAGCTGTTCGCCAACGAGAACGCGGACGCGCTGGCCGGGGCGGCGATCCGGCTGCTGGGCGACCCGGAGCGGCGAGCGGGGCTGCGCGAGCGGGGGAGCGCCCATGTGCGGCGCTTCGACTGGTCGACGGTCGGGGCGGACATCCTCGCGGTGTACGAGACGGTGACGGACGGCGCCGCCTCGGTCGCGGCCGACGAACGCACGGGGCTGCGGGCCCGGTTCGGACTGGCACGGGAGTAACCGGCCGGGGGCCTCGCCCCGGTAGCCTTGCCGCCCGTGACCGTAACCCTCATCATCTGGGCCGTCGTGGTGCTCGTCGCGATCGGCCTGTACCTCAGCTGGACCGCCGGCCGTCTCGACCGGCTGCACGCCCGCATCGACGCGGCCCGGGCCGCCCTCGACGCGCAACTGCTGCGCCGGGCCTCGGTCACCCAGGAGCTCGCCACCTCCGGCGTCCTCGACCCGGCCGCGTCCATCGTGCTGTACGAGGCCGCGCACGCCGCGAGGCAGTCGCCCGAGGACCACCGCGAGGTCGCCGAGAGCGAGCTGAGCACCGCCTTGCGCGCGGTGTTCGGTGAGAGTGCGCAGGTGGAGGCGGTACGGGAGATCCCCGGGGGTCAGGAGGCGGCGTCCGAGCTGGCGGCCGCGGTGCGGCGGGTGCCGATGGCGCGCCGCTTCCACAACGACGCGGTCCGGGCGGCGCGGGCGCTGCGCCGGCACCGTACGGTGCGGTGGTTCCGGCTGGCGGGGCACGCGCCGTTCCCGCTGGCGTTCGAGATGGACGACGAGCCGCCGGTGGCCCTGGCGGACCGGCCGGGCACCTGACGGACAGTGCCCCGTTCCCGTACGCGGGGGCCTGGGCGAAAACGATCCACCGGCCCCATATTGGCCCTTGCTGTGGACTGGTGCGGGGGCGTTTGCTCGGGACTGCGCCATTCGGCGCGTCCGCATCCGCTCCCCCCAGTGAGGTCAGTCGTGTCCACGCTTCCCAGCACCCCGCAGTCCGCCGACGCCCCGGCCACCGGCACCGCCCGCGTCAAGCGCGGCATGGCCGAGCAGCTCAAGGGCGGCGTGATCATGGACGTCGTCAACGCCGAGCAGGCGAAGATCGCCGAGGACGCGGGCGCCGTGGCCGTCATGGCCCTGGAGCGGGTGCCGGCCGACATCCGCAAGGACGGCGGCGTGGCCCGGATGTCCGACCCGAACATGATCGAGGAGATCATCGAGTCGGTGTCCATCCCGGTGATGGCCAAGTCCCGCATCGGCCACTTCGTGGAGGCGCAGGTCCTCCAGTCCCTCGGCGTCGACTACATCGACGAGTCGGAGGTCCTGACCCCGGCGGACGAGGTCAACCACAGCGACAAGTTCGCCTTCACCACCCCGTTCGTCTGCGGCGCCACCAACCTGGGCGAGGCGCTGCGCCGTATCGCCGAGGGCGCGGCCATGATCCGCTCCAAGGGCGAGGCGGGCACGGGCAACGTGGTCGAGGCCGTCCGCCACCTGCGCCAGATCAAGAACGAGATCGCCCGGCTGCGCGGCTACGACAACAACGAGCTGTACGCCGCCGCCAAGGACCTGCGCGCCCCCTACGAGCTGGTCAAGGAGGTCGCGGAGCTGGGCAAGCTGCCCGTCGTCCTGTTCTCCGCGGGCGGCGTCGCCACCCCGGCCGACGCGGCCCTGATGCGCCAGCTCGGCGCCGAGGGCGTCTTCGTCGGCTCCGGGATCTTCAAGTCCGGCGACCCGGCCAAGCGCGCCGCCGCCATCGTGAAGGCCACCACCTTCTACGACGACCCGAAGATCATCGCGGACGCCTCCCGGAACCTGGGCGAGGCCATGGTCGGCATCAACTGCGACACGCTGCCCGAGGCCGAGCGCTACGCCAACCGCGGCTGGTAGTCACCGATGAACGACACCCCTGTGATCGGAGTCCTGGCCCTCCAGGGCGACGTACGGGAACACCTGATCGCCCTGGCCTCGGCGGACGCCCTGGCCAGGCCGGTCCGGCGTCCCGAGGAACTGGCCGAGGTGGACGGCCTGGTCCTGCCCGGCGGCGAGTCCACCACCATGTCCAAGCTGGCCGCCCTGTTCGGCATGCTGGAACCCCTGCGGGAGCGGATCGCGGCCGGGATGCCGGTCTACGGCACGTGCGCCGGGATGATCCTGCTCGCCGACAAGATCCTCGACCCCCGGTCCGGCCAGGAGACGCTGGGCGGCATCGACATGATCGTGCGCCGTAACGCTTTCGGGCGGCAGAACGAGTCCTTCGAGGCCGCCGTCGAGGTCGCCGGGATCGGCGGCGGACCGGTGGAGGGCGTCTTCATCCGGGCCCCCTGGGTCGAGTCGGTGGGCGCCGGGGCGAAGGTGATCGCGGAGCACGGCGGCCACATCGTGGCCGTACGGCAGCAAAACGCCCTCGCCACGTCATTCCACCCGGAACTGACCGGGGACCACCGCCTCCACGCGTACTTCACCGAGATGGTGCGCGCGGCCGGGTGACTCGATCCCGGTAGGATCTCTCGGGTTCGTACGGAATTTGGTGACGCGAAGGAGAAGGCAGATGTCCGGCCACTCTAAATGGGCTACGACGAAGCACAAGAAGGCCGTGATTGACGCCAAGCGCGGCAAGCTCTTCGCGAAGCTGATCAAGAACATCGAGGTCGCGGCCCGCACCGGTGGTGTGGACCCCGAGGGCAACCCGACCCTCGTGGACGCGATCCAGAAGGCCAAGAAGAGTTCGGTCCCGAACAAGAACATCGACTCCGCGGTCAAGCGCGGTGGCGGTCTCGAAGCGGGCGGCGTCGACTACCAGACGATCATGTACGAGGGTTACGGCCCCAACGGTGTCGCGGTGCTCATCGAGTGCCTCACCGACAACCGCAACCGTGCCGCGTCCGACGTCCGGGTCGCCATGACCCGCAACGGCGGCTCGATGGCCGACCCGGGTTCCGTCTCGTACCTCTTCAACCGCAAGGGCGTCGTCATCGTCCCCAAGGGCGAGCTGACCGAGGACGACGTGCTCGGTGCCGTCCTCGAAGCGGGCGCCGAGGAGGTCAACGACCTCGGCGACAGCTACCAGGTCGTCAGCGAGGCCACCGACATGGTCGGGGTGCGCACCGCGCTCCAGGAGGCGGGCATCGACTACGACTCGGCCGAGGCCGACTTCCTGCCCACCATGCAGGTCGACCTGGACGAGGAGGGCGCCCGCAAGATCTTCAAGCTGATCGACGCGCTGGAGGACAGCGACGACGTGCAGAACGTCTTCGCCAACTTCGACGTCAGCGACGAGGTCATGGCGAAGGTCGACGCCTGAGTCGCCTGTGACACAGCCGTTCCCGACGGGCCGGCGGGGGACACACCCCGCCGGCCCGCCGCATTGTCGGTGCCGACCGATAGCCTGCTGAAACAGTGGAACAGTTGACCGATCGGCAGGGAGGGGCGACCGTGCGCGTGCTCGGCGTGGACCCGGGACTGACCCGGTGCGGGGTCGGCGTGGTCGAGGGCGTCGCGGGCCGCCCGCTCACCATGCTCGGCGTGGGCGTCGTGCGCACCCCGGCCGACGCGGAGCTCGGCCACCGCCTGGTGGCCGTCGAGCGCGGCATCGAGGAATGGCTGGACGAGCACCGCCCCGACTGCGTCGCCGTCGAGCGGGTCTTCGCCCAGCACAACGTGCGCACGGTCATGGGCACCGCCCAGGCCAGCGCGATCGCCATGCTCTGCGCCGCCCGGCGCGGCCTCCCCGTCGCCCTGCACACGCCCAGCGAGGTCAAGGCCGCCGTCTCGGGCAGCGGACGCGCCGACAAGGCGCAGGTGGGAGCCATGGTGACCCGGCTCCTACGGCTGGACGCCCCGCCCAGGCCGGCCGACGCCGCGGACGCCCTGGCGCTCGCCATCTGCCACATCTGGCGAGCCCCCGCCCTCAACCGCCTCCAGCAGGCGCACGCGGCGGCCGCCGCCCGCACCCCGCGCGTCCCGCGCACCGCAGCCGCACCCGTCCGGAAGGTCCCCCGATGATCGCCTTCGTCACCGGCCCCGTCGCCGCGCTCGCCCCGACCACGGCCGTCATCGAGGTCGGCGGCATCGGCATGGCCGTGCAGTGCGCGCCCAACACCCTGGCCGCCCTGCGCGTCGGCCAGGAGGCCAGGCTCGCCACCTCACTCGTCGTCCGCGAGGACTCGCTGACCCTCTACGGCTTCGCCGACGACGACGAGCGGCAGGTCTTCGAGCTGCTCCAGACCGCCAGCGGCGTCGGCCCCCGGCTCGCCCAGGCCATGCTGGCCACGCACACCCCGGACGCCCTGCGGCTCGCCGTGGCCACCGGTGACGAGAAGGCGCTCACCGCCGTCTCCGGCATCGGCAAGAAGGGCGCTCAGAAGCTCCTGCTGGAACTGAAGGACCGGCTCGGCGAACCGATCGGCACCCACGCCCCCGGCCAGGGCATCGGCACCGCCGTCTCCGCCTCCTGGCGCGACCAGCTCCAGGCCGCCCTGATCGGCCTCGGCTACGCCACCCGCGAGGCCGACGAGGCGGTCGCCGCCGTCGCGCCCCAGGCCGAGGAAGCCCTCGCCGCCGGGGGCCGGGCGCCCGTGCCGCAGCTGCTGCGCGCCGCCCTGCAGACCCTCAACCGGGCGCGCTGAGCGGCGCGGGCCACCCTTCACACCCGGCCGGGCACCTGCGGCGGGGCACCGAGACATCCGAGGCGGGACAGGACGAAATGAACTGGGACGACACCGGAGCCGGCATGGACGACCGGCTCGACGAGCGGCTGGTCGACGCCGGCGCGGACGGCGACGACACCGCGGTCGAGGCCGCGCTGCGCCCCAAGGACCTGGACGAGTTCGTCGGCCAGGAGAAGGTCCGCGAACAGCTCGACCTGGTCCTCAAGGCCGCCCGCGCCCGCGGCGCCACCGCCGACCACGTCCTGCTCTCCGGCGCGCCCGGCCTCGGCAAGACCACCCTCTCCATGATCATCGCGGCGGAGATGAACGCCCCGATCCGGATCACCTCGGGACCGGCCATCCAGCACGCCGGCGACCTCGCGGCGATCCTCTCCTCGCTCCAGGAGGGCGAGGTGCTGTTCCTGGACGAGATCCACCGCATGTCCCGGCCCGCCGAGGAGATGCTGTACATGGCCATGGAGGACTTCCGGGTCGACGTCATCGTCGGCAAGGGCCCCGGCGCCACCGCGATCCCGCTGGAGCTGCCCCCCTTCACGCTGGTCGGCGCCACCACCCGGGCCGGGCTGCTGCCGCCCCCGCTGCGCGACCGCTTCGGCTTCACCGGGCACATGGAGTTCTACGCCCCCGTCGAACTGGAACGGGTGATCCACCGCTCCGCCCGCCTGCTCGACGTCGAACTGGACGCCGAGGGCGCGGCCGAGATCGCGGGGCGCTCCCGGGGCACGCCCCGTATCGCGAACCGGCTGCTGCGCCGCGTGCGGGACTACGCCCAGGTCAAGGCCGACGGCCGGATCGACCGGGAGATCGCGTCGGCGGCCCTCGGGGTGTACGAGGTGGACGCCCGGGGACTGGACCGGCTGGACCGGGCGGTGCTCGGGGCGCTGCTCAAGCTGTTCGGCGGGGGTCCGGTGGGCCTGTCCACGCTCGCGGTCGCCGTGGGGGAGGAGCGCGAGACGGTCGAGGAGGTGGCCGAGCCCTTCCTCGTACGGGAAGGACTGCTGGCCAGGACGCCGCGCGGACGGGTCGCCACCCCGGCTGCCTGGGCCCACCTGGGACTGGTTCCTCCGCAGCACGGCGTAACGGGACAACAGGGCCTGTTCGGGGCGTGATGGGTCACAGGTTGACCGGAAGCGGAACCCCGGTGCCATGCTGGGCGTTGTTCCATCGATGCGGACTCGCTTAGACTCCGCCGATGCCGCCCGTAAAGGGTCGGTGTACCCACCCCCGTAGACCAGGCCGTTCTCCAGTGCGGTCGTGCGAAGGAAATTCGTCCCGTGAATCCCGTGACTCTCCTCCCCTTCATCGTGCTCATCGGGGCCATGTTCCTGATGACGCGGTCCGCCAAGAAGAAGCAGGCGGCGGCTGCGGCCATGCGCAATGACATGCAGCCCGGCACCGGCGTCCGCACGATCGGGGGCATGTACGCCACCGTCAAGGAGCTTCACGACGACACGGTCCTCCTCGAGGTCGCGCCCGGCGTCCACGCCGTGTACGCGAAGAACGCGATCGGCGCAGTCCTGGACGACGCGGAGTACAACCGCATCGTCCACGGCGACACCCCGGAGCTCGACGTCGACGCCCCGGTCGTGCCCGACGACGCCTCCTCGCTGACCGAGGCCGACGACGCCAAGACCGACCTGGTCAAGAAGACCGACTCGGACGACGACGCCGAGGCCGCGGACGACAAGAAGTCCGACGGCAAGGCCGACGGCGAGGCCGACGCGAAGTAGCACACCGCGACCCGGGGATGCCGTGAGCCCACAGGCGTCCGGCACCCCGGTGTGTGCGTGCCTTCGCGGGGGCGGGCCCCCACTAAACTTCGTGGCCGCTTGGGCGCATACCCGGCGCGGGGCGGTTGGACAGGGAGAAACGACAAGGTGGCAGCACCGAAGAAGGGCCGAGGCGCGGCCGGCGGACAGGGGAACCCAGGGCGTTCCCTGGCGCTGATCCTGATCGCCATGGTCGCCCTCACGGGCGGGATGTTCCTGGCCGACCAGCCGACGCCGCGACTCGGCATCGACCTGGCCGGCGGTACCTCCATCACGCTGGAGGCCAAGGCCGAGCCGGGCCAGGAAAAGGCCATCAACAAGACCAACATGGACACCGCGGTCGACATCATGAACCGCCGCGTCAACGGTCTTGGGGTCAGCGAGGCCGAGGTCCAGACCCAGGGCGAACGCAACATCATCGTCAACATCCCCAAGGGCACGAACTCCGCCGAGGCCAGGGCGCAGGTCGGCACCACGGCCAAGCTGTACTTCCGGCCCGTGCTGACCGTCGCCCAGGGCACGCCCACCCCGGACCCCAGCGCCTCGCCCTCCGGCAAGGCCAGCGCCTCGCCCTCGCCCAAGGCGTCCGCCTCCGAGAAGGCGACGGACGGCGACAAGGCCGCCAGCCCCTCGTCCAAGCCGTCCGCGTCCGCCACCACCCAGGGCCGCGCGGTCACCGGCGCCCTGAAGGCCGACGCCTCGCCCTCGCCGAAGGCCAGCGCCACGCCCAAGGCCAGTGAGTCCGCGTCCGCCGAGGACCAGGCCGCCGCCGCCAAGCTCCAGAAGCAGTTCGAGTCGCTCGACTGCTCCAGCAAGGCGTCCCGCTCCAAGGCCGCCCAGGGCAGCAAGGCCGGCGACACGGTCGTGGCGTGCAGCCAGGAAGGCGACGCCAAGTACGTGCTCGGCCCGGCCGAGGTGTCCGGCACCGAGGTCGACAGCGCCAAGGCCGCCTTCGACCAGCAGCGCGGCATGTGGATCGTCCAGATGGAGTTCTCCGGCAAGGGCTCCAAGCAGTTCCAGACGATCACCAAGAAGCTCTCCACGCAGCAGGAGCCGCAGAACCAGTTCGCCATCGCGCTGGACGGCGAGGTCGTCTCCGCCCCCCGGGTCAGCGAGCAACTGAGCGGCAGCGCCGAGATCTCCGGCAGCTTCAACCAGGACAGCGCCGAGGCCCTGGCCAACCAGCTCTCCTACGGTGCGCTCCCGCTCTCCTTCAAGGAGCAGAGCGTCACCACCGTCACCGCCGCGCTCGGTGGCGAGCAGCTGAAGGCCGGGCTCATCGCCGGCGCCATCGGCCTCGCCCTCGTGGTCGTCTACCTGGTGGCCTACTACCGCGGTCTGGCGTTCATCGCCCTGCTCAGCCTCCTGGTCTCCGGCATCCTCAGCTACACGATCATGTCGCTGCTCGGCCCGGCCATCGGCTTCGCGCTGAACCTGCCCGCCGTCTGCGGTGCCATCGTGGCCATCGGTATCACCGCCGACTCGTTCATCGTGTACTTCGAACGCGTACGGGACGAGATCCGCGAGGGCCGTACGCTGCGCCCCGCCGTGGAACGCGGCTGGCCGCGCGCCCGGCGCACGATCCTGGTCTCCGACTTCGTCTCGTTCCTCGCCGCCGCCGTGCTCTTCGTGGTGACCGTCGGCAAGGTCCAGGGCTTCGCCTTCACGCTGGGTCTCACCACCCTGCTCGACGTCGTCGTGGTGTTCTTCTTCACCAAGCCGCTCATGACGATCATGGCCCGCAAGAAGTTCTTCGCCGGCGGCCACCCGTGGTCCGGTCTGGACCCGAAGCGCCTCGGCGCCAAGCCGCCGCTGCGCCGCTCCCGCCGTGTCAACGCCCCCACCGAACCGAAGGAGGCGTGAGATGTCGCGACTCGGGAATCTCGGCGCCCGTCTCTACCGAGGCGAGGTCGGCTACGACTTCATCGGCAAGCGCAAGATCTGGTACGGCGTCTCCGTCCTGATCACCATCACGGCCATCCTCGGTCTGGTGGTCAGCGGCCTGAACATGGGCATCGAGTTCAAGGGCGGTGCCGTCTTCACCACCCCGAAGACGAGCGTGTCCGTCTCCGAGGCGGAGGACCTGGCTTCGGACGCCTCCGGCCACCAGGCCATCGTCCAGAAGCTCGGCAACGGCGGTCTGCGCATCCAGATCACCGAGGTCGACACCAACAAGTCCGACGAGATCCAGGACAAGCTCGCCCAGGACCTCGACGTCCCGCGCGAGAAGATCGCGGCCGACCTCGTCGGTCCCAGCTGGGGCGAGCAGATCGCCAACAAGGCCTGGACCGGCCTCGGCGTCTTCATGATCCTGGTCGTCATCTACCTGGCCATCGCCTTCGAGTGGCGGATGGCGGTGGCGGCCCTCGTCGCGCTGATCCACGACATCACCATCACGGTCGGTGTCTACGCCCTGGTCGGCTTCGAGGTCACCCCCGGCACCGTGATCGGTCTGCTGACCATCCTCGGTTACTCCCTCTACGACACGGTCGTCGTCTTCGACAGCCTCAAGGAGGGCACGAAGGGGATCACCAAGCAGACCCGGTGGACGTACAGCGACGTCGCCAACCGCTCCATCAACAGCACGCTGGTCCGTTCGATCAACACCACCGTCGTCGCCCTGCTGCCGGTCGCCGGTCTGTTGTTCATCGGCGGCGGTGTCCTCGGCGCCGGCATGCTGAACGACATCTCGCTCGCCCTCTTCGTCGGCCTCGCGGCCGGTGCGTACTCGTCGATCTTCATCGCCACCCCTCTGGTCGCCGACCTCAAGGAACGCGAGCCGCAGATGAAGGCCCTGAAGAAGCGGGTCCTCGCCAAGCGCGCGGCCGCCGCCGCCAAGGGCGAGGCCACCGAGGCCGAGCAGGCCGAGCTGGACGGGGCCGACCACGAGGACGCCGCCCACGCCGGTGCGGTCGTCGGTCAGCGCCGGGAGCCCAGGGGCCACGGCCGCACCCCGGGGAAGCACTGATGACCAGCACCACCGAAAGCACCAGGGAACTCCTGCTCAGCCGCATCCGTGACGTGGCGGACTACCCGAAGCCGGGCGTGATGTTCAAGGACATCACCCCGCTGCTCGCGGACCCGGTCGCCTTCACGGCCCTCACCGACGCCCTCGCGGAACTGTGCCTCCGGCACGGCGCCACGAAGATCGTCGGCCTGGAGGCCCGCGGCTTCATCCTGGCCGCGCCCGTCGCGGTCCGGGCCGGCCTCGGCTTCGTACCGGTCCGCAAGGCCGGGAAGCTGCCGGGGGCCACGCTCAGCCAGGCGTACGAGCTGGAGTACGGCACCGCCGAGATCGAGATCCACGCGGAGGACCTGTCCGCCGACGACCGGATCATGGTCATCGACGACGTACTCGCCACCGGAGGCACCGCCGACGCGTCCCTGGAGCTCATCCGCCGGGCCGGCGCCCAGGTCGCCGGGGTCGCCGTCCTCATGGAGCTCGGCTTCCTGGACGGGAGGGCCCGCCTGGCCGACAGCCTGCGCGGGGCCCCGCTGGAGGCCCTGATCACGGTCTGAGGACCTGCCGCACCGCCACCGACGGGCACCCGGGAACAACCGGGTGCCCGTCGGCGTTGTGGGGGCTCTCACGGTCCCCGGGGGAGGACCGGCCGCCGGGTCGTTACGATGGCCCTTCCGGGTGTGTCCGGATCCGCACGAGGAGCGCTCTTGCCAGACGAGGCCCAGCCAGTCGCCGCCCCGCAGCCCGACAAGCCAGGGGCGGCCTCCGCCACGCCCGCGAAGCAGCAGCCCGCGGAGAAGCCGAAGCCTCCGGCGCCCCAGCCCGGCACGGGCCCGGCGTCCGCCGAGGCGAACGGCCCCGCGCCCGCTTCGCCCGCCCAGCCGGCCGCGCCCGCCCCGACCGCGCCCAAGCCCCCCGCGAAACCCGCCGCCGGGTCCACCTCGCCCACCGGCCCCGCCTCCCGCTCCGGCGGCTCCTCCAACCGCGTCCGGGCCCGCCTCGCCCGCCTCGGCGTGCAGCGCTCCAGCCCGTACAACCCGGTCCTCGAACCGCTGCTGCGGATCGTGCGCGGCAACGACGCCAAGACCGAGACCGCCACGCTGCGCCAGATCGAGCGCGCCTACCAGGTCGCCGAGCGCTGGCACCGCGGCCAGAAGCGCAAGAGCGGCGACCCGTACATCACGCACCCGCTCGCCGTCACCACGATCCTCGCCGAGCTGGGCATGGACCCGGCCACCCTGATGGCCGGGCTGCTGCACGACACGGTCGAGGACACCGAGTACGGTCTGGACACCCTGCGCCGCGACTTCGGCGACCAGGTCGCCCTGCTGGTCGACGGCGTCACCAAGCTCGACAAGGTCAAGTTCGGCGAGGCCGCGCAGGCCGAGACCGTGCGCAAGATGGTCGTCGCGATGGCCAAGGACCCGCGCGTCCTGGTCATCAAGCTCGCCGACCGGCTGCACAACATGCGCACCATGCGGTACCTCAAGCGGGAGAAGCAGGAGAAGAAGGCCCGCGAAACGCTGGAGATCTACGCCCCGCTCGCCCACCGCCTGGGCATGAACACCATCAAGTGGGAGCTGGAGGACCTCGCCTTCGCGATCCTCTACCCCAAGATGTACGACGAGATCGTGCGGCTGGTGGCGGAGCGCGCGCCCAAGCGCGACGAATACCTCGCCGTCGTCACCGACGAGGTCCAGGCGGACCTGCGCGCCGCCCGCATCAAGGCCACCGTCACCGGACGGCCCAAGCACTACTACAGCGTCTACCAGAAGATGATCGTGCGGGGCCGCGACTTCGCCGAGATCTACGACTTGGTCGGTATCCGGGTCCTCGTGGACACCGTCCGCGACTGCTACGCGGCGCTCGGCACCGTGCACGCGCGATGGAATCCGGTCCCCGGCCGGTTCAAGGACTACATCGCTATGCCCAAGTTCAACATGTACCAGTCACTGCACACCACGGTGATCGGCCCCAGCGGCAAGCCCGTCGAGCTCCAGATCCGTACGTTCGACATGCACCGCCGCGCCGAGTACGGCATCGCCGCCCACTGGAAGTACAAGCAGGAGGCCGTCGCGGGCGCCTCCAAGGTGCGCACCGACGTCCCCAAGAACAGCGGGCGCGGCCAGGACACGGTCAACGACATGGCGTGGCTCCGCCAACTCCTTGACTGGCAGAAGGAGACCGAGGACCCCAGCGAGTTCCTGGAGTCGCTGCGCTTCGACCTCTCGCGCAACGAGGTCTTCGTCTTCACGCCCAAGGGCGACGTCATAGCGCTGCCGGCCGGGGCCACCCCGGTCGACTTCGCCTACGCCGTCCACACGGAGGTCGGCCACCGCACGATAGGAGCACGGGTCAACGGCAGGCTCGTGCCGCTGGAGTCCACGCTCGACAATGGCGACCTCGTGGAGGTCTTCACCTCGAAGGCGGCCGGTGCCGGGCCCTCCCGCGACTGGCTGGGCTTCGTCAAGTCGCCCCGGGCCCGCAACAAGATCCGCGCCTGGTTCTCCAAGGAGCGCCGCGACGAGGCGATCGAGCAGGGCAAGGACGCCATCGCGCGGGCCATGCGCAAGCAGAACCTGCCGATCCAGCGCATCCTGACCGGCGACTCGCTGGTCACGCTGGCGCACGAGATGCGCTACCCCGACATCTCGTCCCTGTACGCCGCGATCGGCGAAGGCCACGTCGCCGCCGCGGGCGTCGTGCAGAAGCTGGTCCAGGCCCTCGGCGGCGAGGACGCGGCCAACGAGGACCTGGAGGAGAGCACCCCGCCCTCCCGCAGCCGCGCCAAGCGCCGCTCCAACGCCGACCCCGGGGTCGTCGTCAAGGGCGTCGACGACGTCTGGGTCAAACTCGCCCGCTGCTGTACGCCCGTGCCCGGCGACCCCATCATCGGCTTCGTCACCCGGGGCAGCGGCGTCTCCGTGCACCGCGCCGACTGCGTGAACGTCGACTCGCTCTCCCAGCAGCCGGAACGGATCCTGGACGTCGAGTGGGCGCCCACCCAGTCCTCGGTCTTCCTGGTCGCCATCCAGGTCGAGGCGCTGGACCGGTCCCGGCTCCTGTCGGACGTCACCCGGGTCCTCTCGGACCAGCACGTCAACATCCTGTCCGCCGCCGTCCAGACGTCCCGGGACCGGGTCGCCACCTCGCGCTTCACCTTCGAGATGGGCGACCCGAAGCACCTCGGCCACGTCCTGAAGGCGGTACGGGGCGTGGAGGGCGTCTACGACGTCTACCGGGTGACCTCGGCACGCCGGCCGTAGTCACGCACACGAAGAGGGGCCCTTCCGCGCGAGCGCGGAAGGGCCCCTCTCACGAAGCACGGGAGGCGGTCAGCCGCCGAACTCCTCCAGGCCCTTGAGCGCCTGGTCGAGCAGGGCCTGGCGGCCCTCCAGCTCACGGGCCAGCTTGTCCGCACGGGCGTTGTTCCCCGAGGCGCGGGCGGTGTCGATCTGGCCCCGCAGCTTGTCCACGGCGGCCTGGAGCTGACCGGTCAGACCCGCGGCGCGGGCCCGCGCCTCCGGGTTCGTCCGGCGCCACTCGGCCTCCTCGGCCTCCTGGAGCGCCCGCTCCACCGCCTGCATCCGCCCTTCGACCTTCGGACGGGCGTCACGCGGCACGTGGCCGATGGCCTCCCAGCGCTCGTTGATGCCCCGGAACGCGGCCCTGGCCGCCTTCAGGTCCGTCACCGGCACCAGCTTCTCGGCCTCGTCGGCGAGCTCCTCCTTACTCTTGAGGTTCTCGCCCTGCTCCGCGTCGCGCTCCGCGAAGACCTCGCCACGGGCGGCGAAGAAGACGTCCTGGGCGCCGCGGAAACGGTTCCACAGTTCGTCCTCGGCCTCGCGCTGGGCGCGGCCCGCCGCCTTCCACTGGGTCATCAGGTCGCGGTAGCGGGCGGCCGTCGCCCCCCAGTCGGTCGACCCGGAGAGCGCCTCGGCCTCCACGACCAGCTTCTCCTTGACCTTGCGGGCCTCCTCGCGCTGGGCGTCCAGCGAGGCGAAGTGGGCCTTGCGGCGCTTGGAGAACGCCGAGCGGGCGTGCGAGAAGCGGTGCCACAGCTCGTCGTCGGACTTGCGGTCGAGCCTGGGCAGGCCCTTCCACGTGTCCACGAGGGCGCGCAGCCGCTCGCCCGCGGAGCGCCACTGCTCGCTCTGCGCCAGCTCCTCGGCCTCGGCGACCAGGGCCTCCTTGGCCTGCTTCGACTCGTCGGCCTGCTTCGCCTTCTGGGCCTTGCGCTCCTCGCGCCGCGAGTCGACCGTCGCGACGAGCGCGTCCAGGCGCTTGCGCAGCGCGTCCAGGTCGCCGACGGCGTGGTGCTCGTCGACCTGGGTACGCAGGTGCTCGATGGCGGTCGTCGCGTCCTTCGCGGACAGGTCGGTGGTCTTCACCCGCCGTTCGAGGAGGCCGATCTCGACCACAATGCCCTCGTACTTGCGCTCGAAGTAGGCCAGGGCCTCCGCCGGTGAACCGGCCTGCCACGATCCGACGACCTGCTCGCCGTCGGCTGTACGCACGTACACGGTGCCTGTCTCATCGACACGGCCCCACGGGTCGCTGCTCACAGCGCCTCCTCCACCTGATGCCCGTGAGGGGGTCACCCCCCTGGCATCGTCCACAGTTTCCTGGGGCGGGCACCGCCCGCCCTGCACGACGCCAATCTAGGCGACGGGCCACCCGGCTGTCCGCACTCAGCCCGGCTGGATTTATTCGGCGCCCGGCGGGCCCGCCCCCGGAATCACACCTTGTCGACGGTCAGCTTCGAGATGTTCACAGGCTTCTTCGGCGCACCGTCGGGGCCGCCGCCCTCGACGCCGGCCTTGCCGACGGTCTCGACGATCTTCAGCGACTTCTCGTCCATCGTGCCGAACGGCGTGTACGTGGGCGGCAGCTTGCTGTCCTTGTAGACCAGGAAGAACTGGCTGCCGCCCGTGTGCGGCTGGCCCGTGTTGGCCATCGCCACCGTGCCCGCCGGGTAGACCACGTCGCCGTTCGAGTCGGCCTTGCCCAGCGCCGTCAGGTTCTCGTCGGGGATCGTGTAACCCGGGCCGCCGCTGCTGTCGCCCTTGGGGTCGCCGCACTGCAGCACGAAGATGTTCTCGGTGGTCAGCCGGTGGCACTTGGTGCCGTCGAAGAACTTCTTGTCGGCCAGCGACTTGAAGGAGTTCGTCGTGTGCGGGGTCTTCGACGCGTCCATGGTGAACGCGATGTCCCCCTGGCTCGTCCTGATCGACATCGCGTACTCGGCCTTCTTGTCGATCTTCATCGCCGGCTCGGGCTTCGCCTCCTCCGTGGGGGAGGGCGACGCCTCGGCCGACGGGCTCTGGCTGGCCGCCGCGTCCGTCTTGTCCTTGTCGTCGTCCCCGCTGGTGGCGAGGTACGTCGCACCGCCGATGACCGCCACCACGGCGACGGCCGAGGTGATGGCGAGCGTCAGCCGCCTCGTCCGGCGCCGGGCGTCCTCCCGGCGCCGCTGCTGCCGCTCGTACTTCTCCCGGGCGAGCTGCCGCCGCCGCTGATCGCTGGTGACCACCGGGTGTTCTCCTTGTACGTCGTGTGTTCGGGCCTGGGTCGCCCCGTACCGTATATGGGTTAGCTGTGGAATGAGGAGCGCCGGTAGGCTCTGAACTGCTGTGACCTCGCGGTCGCTCTTCCGCGTAGGACGACGAATTAAGGACGATCGTGCTGATTGCCGGGTTCCCCGCCGGAGCCTGGGGGACCAACTGTTACCTGGTCGCCCCCGCCGCGGGTGAGGAGTGCGTGATCATCGACCCGGGCCACCAGGCCGCCGCCGGAGTCGAGGAAACGCTGAAGAAGCATCGGCTCAAGCCCGTCGCCGTCGTCCTCACGCACGGCCACATCGACCATGTCGCCTCGGTCGTTCCGGTGTGCGGCGCGCATGACGTCCCGGCCTGGATCCACCCCCAGGACCGCTACATGATGAGCGACCCGGAGAAGGCGCTCGGCCGCTCCATCGGGATGCCGCTCATGGGCGAGCTGACGGTGGGCGAGCCGGACGACGTCCAGGAGCTGACCGACGGCGCCCGCCTGAGCCTCGCGGGCATGGAGTTCGGCGTCTCGCACGCGCCCGGCCATACCAAGGGGTCGGTGACGTTCAGGATGCCCGAGACCCCGGAGGTCCCCCCGGTCCTCTTCTCGGGCGACCTGCTCTTCGCCGGCTCCGTCGGACGCACCGACCTGCCCGGCGGCGACCACGCCGAGCTCCTCGAGTCGCTGGCCCGCGTGTGCCTGCCGCTCGACGACTCGACCGTGGTGCTGTCCGGCCACGGCCCCCAGACGACCATCGGCCGCGAGCGCGCCACCAACCCGTTTCTGACCGGGATGCCCGGTGCGGACGCGCCCCGACGAGGAATGTGACGAGAGCGGAATCGTGAGCACCTTCAAGGCCCCCAAGGGCACGTACGACCTGACCCCGCCGGACTCCGCGAAGTACCTGGCGGTGCGCGAGGCGATCGCCGCCCCGCTGAAGAACTCCGGCTACGGCTACATCGAGACCCCCGGCTTCGAGGACGTGGCCCTCTTCTCCCGCGGCGTCGGCGAGTCCACCGACATCGTCACCAAGGAGATGTACACCCTCACCACCAAGGGCGGCTCCCAGCTCGCGCTGCGCCCCGAGGGCACCGCATCGGTGCTCCGCGCGGCCCTGGAGGCCAACCTCCACAAGCTGGGCAACCTGCCGGTCAAGCTCTGGTACTCCGGCTCGTACTACCGCTACGAGCGTCCGCAGAAGGGCCGCTACCGCCACTTCTCGCAGGTCGGGGCCGAGGCCATCGGCGCCGAGGACCCGGCGCTCGACGCCGAGCTGATCATCCTCGCCGACCAGGCGTACCGCGCGCTGGGCCTGCGCGAGTTCCGGATCCTGCTGAACTCACTGGGCGACAAGGAGTGCCGTCCCGTCTACCGCGACGCGCTCCAGGGCTTCCTGCGCGAGCTGGACCTGGACGAGGAGACCCGCCGGCGCATCGAGATCAACCCGCTGCGCGTCCTCGACGACAAGCGCCCCGAGGTGCAGAGGCAGCTGACCGGCGCCCCGGTGCTGCGCGACTTCCTGTGCGACGCGTGCAAGGCGTACCACGAGCAGGTCCGCGACCTGCTCAACGAGGCGGGCGTGATCTACGAGGACGACGAGAGGCTGGTGCGCGGCCTCGACTACTACACGCGCACCACCTTCGAGTTCGTGCACGACGGTCTCGGCTCGCAGTCCGCGGTGGGCGGCGGCGGCCGCTACGACGGGCTCTCCGAGATGATCGGCGGCCCGGCGCTCCCGTCGGTCGGCTGGGCGCTCGGCGTCGACCGCACGGTCCTCGCCCTGGAGGCCGAGGGCATCGAGCTGGACCTGCCCTCCACCACCAGCGTCTTCGCTGTCCCGCTCGGCGAGGAGGCGCGCCGGGTCCTGTTCGGCGTCGTCACCCAGCTGCGCCGGGAGGGCGTGGCCGCGGACTTCGCGTTCGGTGGCCGGGGGCTGAAGGGCGCCATGAAGAGCGCCAACCGCTCGGGCGCCCGGTTCACGATCGTGGCCGGCGAGCGCGACCTGGCCGAGGGCCACGTCCAGCTCAAGGACATGGAGTCCGGCGAACAGACGCCGGTCCCCGTCTCCGACGTGGTCGAGACGGTCCGCGCACGCCTGGCGTGAGAGACGGCGGGGGCGGGCGGCAATGGGCGGCGAGTACGGAGTGGAGATCGAGCACCACCACACCGACCA
>NZ_JBMNDO010000030.1:0-76705 GCF_052542855.1 Streptomyces sp. SAS_281 | reverse complement strand
GCCGCATAACGCGGATCGCCGCGCGCCGACGGCGCTGTCCGGCCGCTGACGTGCGGCGCCGCCCATGGTTGCGGGGGTACCGGTCTCGGTACCGCCGCTGGCACGTCCGCCCGGTTACCAAGCGTCCTCGATATATGCCCATCAGGTCGGAGTCTTTGCCCGCTCCTGGTGTGGCTGGCCCGTAATCGACGGGTCGACGTCGCGTGGGTGCCGGGTTTTCATGCGCGGTCCGTGGGGCCTTTGCTGCGTCAATCAGGTCATCCTCGCGGATGTCCTTGGTCTCGCGGGCCGTTGAGTCCTTTGTACTCCCGGGGGCGGTGGAGCGGTAGTGCTGGCCACACTTCTTTACTTTTGGGTTCAATTACGGACGAGTCGGTTCAGGCGACCGGGTCAGGCAGAAGCCGCGCCGGCTCGTCGCCGGGTGGCGTACCAGACGGCTCCCGCCGTGAGCGCGGCGGCACTCACGGCTGCTGCGGCCATGAGCGCCGGCCGCGGTGGCAGGGAGAATGCCGAGAGGCGCTGCTTGAGGCGGACCGGCCGGTCGAAAGTGAGAATCGGCCACTCCCGGAGCGTGGCCTCCCGTCGCAGCGCGCGGTCCGGGTTGACCGCGTGGGGGTGACCGACGGATTCCAGCATCGGGACATCGGTGGCCGAGTCGCTGTACGCGTAGCAGCGAGCCAGGTCGTATCCCTCGGACTCCGCGAGCGCCTTGACGGCTTCCGCCTTCGTGGGGCCGTACGCGTAGTACTCCACCTCGCCCGTGTAGCAGCCGTCGTCACCGACGACCATGCGGGTGGCGACGACGCGGTCGGCGCCGAGCAGGTCGCCGATCGGCTCGACGACTTCGGCGCCCGAGGTCGAGACGATCACGACGTCGCGGCCGGCGGTGTGGTGCTCCTCGATGAGGGTCGCCGCCTCGTCGTAGATGATCGGGTCGATCAGTTCGTGCAGCGTCTCAGCCACGAGTTCCTTGACCTGCTGCACGTTCCAGCCCTTGCAGAGCGCCGAGAGGTATTCGCGCATCCGCTCCATCTGGTCGTGATCCGCACCCCCGGCAAGGAACACGAACTGTGTGTACGCGGTACGCAGCACCGCGCGGCGGTTGATCAGTCCGCCCTGGTAGAAGGACTTGCTGAAGGTCAGCGTCGAGGACTTCGCAATGACCGTCTTGTCCAGGTCGAAGAAGGCGGCTGTGCGCGGCAAGAAGCGGTTTTCCACACGGCAGAGCATAGGGGCCCGCCATTCGGCGTAAACCCCGGTGCGTGGGTTTGCCTGAGAAGGGCCTCGGGTACACCATGGAAGTCACGGATCGTTCGCGACCGTGCTAACCCGGTCCGGCTCCTCCCCCCCCGAGTCGGCCGTGGGGACGACCCCCGCTCTCCCCCCCGGCGGGGGTCGTCGCATGTCCGGACGCGGTTTGCCGCTCGGAATCGATCATTTCTCCTCGCTCTGCTCCGTGTCAGCCGTGTCCGCGGCCGACTCACTTCAGCGTGCGCTGTGACGCTGGGTAGCGAAAGAGTCGCACCGAGAAGTCACCGGTATGAGCGACGAAGTTATTCACAACCCCCGAGTTGTCCACGGATTACGAGCAAGATCCACATCATTTCCGAGAGCGCTGCACCGTGATTCCACCCGTGAACTCCACGGGTACCGGAATCGCCGTTCTCGGAGAGGCTCCGAGATCGCCGCGAACGGCGGCGAAGGTGAGTGGTGGAGGGGGAAGTGTGGCTGAATCCAGTGCGCAGGACCGATGGGCGGCTGTCACCGCGCGGCGGGGTGGACCGTTGATCGTGACCGAGGACGTGGACCTGCTCGACGACCTGCTGAGGCTGTGTGCCGCCGCCGGCGCGGAACCCGAGGTGCATCACACGCTGCCTGACCATCGAGAGGGGTGGGAACAGGCGCCCATGGTCCTCGTCGGCGACGACGCGGCGGCACGGTGCCGCGGAGCGGCGCGCAGGCGGGGTGTCATGGTCGTGGGCCGGGGCCAGGACGTGCCGGACGTGTGGCGTCGGGCGGTCGAGATCGGCGCCGAGTACGTGATCCGGCTGCCTGACTCCGAGACCTGGCTTGTCGACCAGATCGCCAATGCGTCGGAAGGCGTCGGCCGGCCCGCGGTCACGGTCGGGGTGATCGGGGGCCGGGGCGGCGCGGGTGCGTCCACACTGGCCTGCGCTCTCGCGGTGACCGCGGCGAGAGCGGGCCGGCGGACCATGCTCATCGACGGGGACCCGCTGGGCGGCGGCATCGACGTGCTGCTCGGTGGCGAGCGGGCGGAGGGCATGCGATGGCCGGATTTCGCCCATTCCCAAGGACGGGTCGGCGGGGGTGCGCTGGAGGAGTCGCTGCCCGCGCTGCACGGGCTGCGGGTGCTCAGCTGGGGCCGAGACGACTGGGTGGTGATCCCGCCGCCCGCCATGCGGGCGGTGCTGGCCGCCGCGCGCAGGCTCGGCGGGGTGGTGGTGGTCGACCTGCCGCGTCGGGTGGACGAAGCGGTGGCCGAGGCTCTCGCCCAGCTGGACCTCGGGCTCGTGGTCGTTCCCGGAGAGCTGCGCGCGGTCGCGGCGGCGAAGCGGGTGGCATCGATGGCCGGGATGGTGCTTGACGATCTGCGGGTGGTGGCGCGGGGTCCGTATGCCCCGGGGCTCGACGCGCAATGGGTGGCCCGGGCCATGTGTCTGCCGCTGGCCGGCGAAGTCCCGCTGGAAAGGTGTCTGTCGGCCGAGCAGGACATCGGCGAACCGCCCGGCGGCAACGGGCGCGGCCCGCTGGCCAGGTTCTGCGCCGCCTTCTGGGAACAGGCGCTCGTGGGAGAGGGCGCCAGCAGGTCGGTCGCCGGGGGCACTCCATGACAGAGGCGCTGCTCGACGCGGTCAGGCAACGGCTCGCCTCCAGCGGTACTGCTCCGACCCCGGCCGCGGTCGCCGCCGCTCTGCGGGCGCAGGGACGTCTGCTCGGCACGGCTGAGGTGCTCGGCCGCGCGGATGAACTGAGAGGGGAGCTGATCGGGACCGGGGTGCTGGAGCCGCTTCTCGCGGACCCCGATGTCACGGACGTTCTGGTGTCCGCACCCGACCGGGTCTGGGTGGACCGGGGCGGTGGACTCGAACTCACCGAGGTGTCCTTCGCGGACGCGGCCGCGGTCCGCAGACTGGCCCAGCGGCTCGCGGCCGTGGCTGGACGCCGGCTCGATGACGCCAGGCCCTGGGTGGACGCGAGGCTGCCGGACGGCACTCGCATGCACGCCGTGCTGCCCCCGGTATCGGTCGGGTCGACGTGCCTGTCGCTGCGGGTGGTCAGGCCCCGGGCCTTCTCGCTGCCGGAGCTGGTCGAGGCCGGCACCGTGCCGCCCGGAGGAGACCGGGTGCTGAGGGCGCTGGTGGAAGCGCGGGTCTCCTACCTGATCAGCGGCGGGACGGGGGCGGGGAAGACGACTCTGCTTTCGAGCCTGCTGGGGGCGGTGGGGGAGCGGGAGCGGATCGTGCTCGCCGAGGACTCGGCAGAGCTGCGACCGGACCACCCGCACGTCGTACGGCTGGAGTCGCGCCCCGCGAATCAGGAGGGCGCCGGACGGGTGACCCTTCGGGACCTGGTGCGACAAGCCCTGCGCATGCGCCCTGACCGGCTGGTGGTTGGTGAGGTAAGAGGAAGCGAGGTGACCGACCTGACCCCTCAGAAAACACCTATACAAACGCTCGGTGATAAGCGCAGGTGGAAAGGGCGGAAACATGGCTGGACCCCAGCGCCGGAACGCTGGGGTCCAGGTGGCCGCTCCCCGCTGCCTGGGGGAGGTAGTGAGGAGGGCCGATCGAGGGGCGCTAAGCGCCTGCTGTGTACAGCTATTTACAGCTTGCTCGACAGATCGTTTTAGGGTCAACCCTAAAGACAAATGATCATGGCCGGGCGAGCGTTGGCAGGATGTACCACGAGCCCATGCCGCCCGAGCGAGTTCTCGCGAGACGACGGGCCATCGGCCAGCACATCCGCACCGCTCGCCTGAAGGCGACGCTCACCCAGGAGCAGACGTCCCTGCGCGCCGGCATCGGCATCGACTCGTACAACCGCATCGAGCTGGGCCACGCCTCACCGCTGCTCGACAACCTGATCCGCATTGCCGACGCCATCGGCGTGGACCTCGCGGACCTTGTGCGGGAGTAGCTCTGCCCGCCCCGGCAACCGCCGTGGCCGGGACGGGCAGAGGGTCAGCGGGTCGGGTACGACGGCGGGTGCGTGGGCGAGCGGCGGCACGAGATCTTGCACAGGATGACGATGCGGCCTGGGCCGCTCGCCCCCTCGATCGGGTACCGCGTCGCCGTCTCGTTGTTGAGGGAGCGTCCGCAGTTCGCGCACCTCATCCGCGCGCCTGCCGCCAGGCCCGGCCGAGCCGTATGGCCGTCACGCACGGGGCGCCTGCGCGACAGGTCGCGCAGGCGATCGTGTGCCCGATCCACGTTCGGTAGGCCAAGTCTTCAGACCCCTTGGGTTTCGTCTGCGCCGTCGTCATGCCCGTTCCCTTCGGCAGGTGGAGCAGCAGCGGGGAAACCAACGGACGGCCGAACCGAAGGCCGGCAGCGGGCGCGGGCCGAGGTCGTGGGCTGCCGTGTTGGTCAGCGGGGCGGTGCACCATACGCAGTTCGCTCCGCGCTGCTGCGCGTCCGACAGCGTGGCGGGGTCCGGTAGAGGTAACGCGGTCGTCATGGACGTCTCCCCGCTCGCGGCCGGTGGATACGGCTGACCGTAGAGGCGGGCGCGTGCGTGTGGGGACGAGTTTCTACGCGTTTCTACGCGAGCGCGGAGACGGCCTGTGCAATCAGCCGCAAAGCTGCAGGCCCGTGCGCGGCGCCCGCGCTCAGCTCTTCGTGCGCCGCGAGGTACTGAGCCACCTCGGACGGCGTCGTGATGGTGACAGCGGCCGTCAGTAGCTCCACCGCTACCTGCTCGCTGTCGAAGACGGTGAAGGTTTCCAGCGGCCAGAGCGGGCCGGCCGCCGCGGGGACGATGCCGAGCGTCACCGAGGGCAGGGTTGCCACCTGGAGGAGGTAGCCGAGCTGTTCGGCCATGACATCGGGGCCGCCGAGCTGTCGCCGGAGGGCGCCCTCCTCGATGAGGATGAGGAACTGGCGGTTTGAGCGGCGGATGATCTGCGAGCGTTCGAGGCGTGCCTCGGCTGCGGCCGCCGAGTCGTCCGGTGTCTGGCTGAACCGGGCGATCCTCGACAGGAGCGCGGTCGCGTAGGCCCGGGTCTGGAGCATCCCGGGAACCACGTTGGAGCAGTACACCCGCATGACCTTCGTCCGCTCGTACAGCGGGCGCCGGGACTGCTGCACCCCGCGCAGGCCGGCGCGCTGGACGCGGCGCCACTCGGTGTACATCTGCTGCGCCTGGCGGGCGGCGGCGATCAGGTCCGCAGCCTCGTCGTCAGCGTCGCACGCGTGGCACCAGGCGCGGATGTCGTCATCGCTGGGGTGCGAACGGCCGCTCTGGACGCGGCTCACCTTGGAGCCCTGCCAGCCGGTGCGCTCGGCGAGTTGCTGCCCCGTCAGGCCCGCGTCCTGGCGGAGGGCGCGCAGGCGTACCGCGATGCGGTCGCGCGCCTCCTGGACGCGGGCTGACGGAGAAGCGGCCATCAGGTGATCGTGAACTCCTGATGGGGCACGGCCCGCTCCCAGACCGCCCGGAACGCGGCGGCGGTCTGCTCGGCAACGTCGGCGCGATCGTCCAGAACGTCACGCAGGTGCGTGCCGTCACCAGCGAAGTGGTGCCACCTGACCAACTGGCCGTCGAACAGCCAGAGGTCGTGCGCGGGGAGGAGCAGCCCCACCGCCTGGTCCCGGGGGAGCCAGCGCACGTCCTCGCCCGCCGCCAGATTGCGCGGGGTGCACGCGTGCTCGAACTGGATGTACTCCGTTGCCGGGGTGCTGATGACCCGGGCGCGCTGGACGGAGACGCCGCGGTCGACGGCCGCCCCGACCGCGTCGTGGAAGTGCCCCCACCAGGAGGTCGGGTCGTCTGCGCTGGCCAGCTCGCCCGCGCGCCACGCCTTCAGGTCCTGGTCCTCCTCGTCAACCGCGTAGACGTCGCGAGTCTCCAGGTGCACGGCCGACGTCGCGCACTGAGCCAGCAGCTCAGCGAACGGCGGTACGGTCTGCGACATCGAGAGCCTCTCTCAGTACGTCGGCCATGCGGGCAGGAATGCGGACCACGTGCTCGCCGGGCGGGATCGGCCCGGCCTGTCGGCACCGTGCGAGCAGCGCCTCGTCGGGGTCCCATCCCTGCACGACGAACTCCCGCGCCTGGTCGTCGTACCAGATCGTCGGGCAGTGGTCCCCGTTGGTCTCCGGGTCCTTCGCGATGAAATGTAACGTCATGGCCGCCTCCACCTGCTCTGGATTGCGTGAGTTTCTACGGCTGTACCCACCCCATGCTGCCGTCGCGGTGCTGCCGAGTGGGCCAGAACGCAGAAAGGCGCCCCCGCCGCCGGCCGAAGCCGGGGCGGGGGCATCTTCATGAGCGGCGGCGGTCGGGTGGCAGGGCCATCATCGACGGACTCGGCGACGGGGACGGGTCGGGCGCGGTCGGGGTTGTACGACGGCAGACGAGGGCGTCCGGGTCGCCGGGCGGCGGTTGCAGGCTGTACCCGTCCGGGCAGGCCGGACCGGCCGCACCGTCCTTGCCGTCCGTCCCGTCCTTGCCCGCCGGGCCAGCGGGACCAGCGGGACCAGCAGGCCCAGCGGGACCGGCAGGACCGGCAGGACCGGCAGGACCGGTAACGCCGTCCGCGCCCGGGCGCCCGTCTGCACCAGACGGCCCCGGCGAGGGCGCCGCCGCCGCGCCAGGCTTCCCCCGCTCGCCCTGTTCTCCGCGCGGCCCAGGCGGCCCGGGGATCGGCACAGGAACCGCGGCCCGGGCAGGCAGATCGTCTATCGCCTGCTCCGGGTCCGGCGCGGCCGGCGTCCCTCCTCGCGCCTGGACCTGCGCCCGCAGCGTCCGTACGTCCGTCGCCAGGGTCGCGACCGCGTCCCCTCGCCGGTCCGCCTCGGCCGCCAGCTGGTCCGCGCGGGACTCCGCCCGGCCGATCAGCAGGAACGCCAGGGCCAGGCCGCCGCCGAGGAACAGCAGCGCCGCCGTGGTCCAGAGCCCTCGGCGACGGCGGTAGAGCAGCTGTTCAGTGCGCGTCATGGCGTACCCCCCAGCTCAATGACGAGCAGCCGCAGCCGGGCCACTTCCAGCTCGAGAGCGGCGACCTGAGCTTTGGCCGCCTGCTCGTCCGTCTCGGCCTTGTCCCGCTCCGTCTGTAGGAGCTTGGCGAGGCTGTCGTATCCGGTGATGACTCCGCCCTCCCGGGCCGCCCGTGCCGCACCCCGGGAGCCGTATGCCGCCGCTGCCGCGGTGGCAAGCGCCGCCAGGACCATGCCCAGCGCTCCGGCGATAGCAGCGTCCATACGTACTCCCGGTGGTGCGCGGTGGGCGGATCAGTAGCCGTCGCCGTCAGGGTCCGGGGCGAAGGGGTCGGCGAGGTCCCGGGGCGTGTGCCGCGCCTGGTACCCGGCGAGGAACGCGAGGGCCGGCGGGACCAGGGCGAGGAGCACGGCCTGCAGCCATCCCGGGAGCGGGCCCAGGAGCGAGGCGTCCTCGTGTACCCCGTTGAGCACGGCGAGCGCCAGGCCGACGAGGAACGTGACCGTGGTGGACGCCTTGACCTTCGCTTCTACAGCAGCAGCCATGGGTCAGCTTCCCTTCTTGACGAGTGCGGCGATGGCCTGCGGGAGGGCGGCGATTCCTCGCTGGACGTCCTCGATCCGGCCGTGCATGTCGGGGATCCGCTCGCCCGTTGCCGTCTGCGACGCGGCGTCCTGCGCCTCGTTGCGGTACGTCCACGGCGCCTTCGCCGCGTTCTTCCTGAGCCAGGCGACGTCCTCCGCGATCTGCTTCAGCAGGGCTTCCTGGGCAGGGGTCATCTCGTCCTCCTCGGACTGGGGCGAGCCGGGGGACCAGCTCGCGGAGCGGGTGAGGCGTTCGGCGACGTCGCGCCGGAACTGGGCGGGGCTGAAGTCGAACCGCCCGCGGCCGCCGTAGCCCTCGACCGGGCCGCGCGGGTCGACCTTGCCCTCGATCGACGTCTCCTTGTGGCAGCCGACCGAGTCGGCGGACCAGCCGTGGTGCCGGCAGACGGCGGCGTCGATCCGCACCCACGCGTCGTACTGAGCTCGCGGGTAGACGTCCTTGCCGTCGCCCCGGTTCTCTGTCTCGATGCCGTACGAGACGTCGTTGCCGTCGACCGTGCCCGTGTCCTTGTCGGGCGCCGGGTGCGAGTCGTCCTCGTCGCGGAACGAGGCGTACGCGTTGAGCGCCATCCGCCCGGCGTGGTTCGCGCGGTGAGCGCTGCACATCGTGGCGACGCCGGACCGGGCGAGGTAGACGTGGGCCAGGGGCGCCGGGAGCCCGGACACCCCGTTCTTCGCGACGACGGCCAAGTCGCCGCGGCCGGCGGTGTGGTGGTTGAGGAACATGCGGACGGGGCCGAACGCGAGCCCGGTAGCGGCGTCACGCCCTCGCGTGCGCCACCCCAGGTACTCCTCGACATGCACGCCCTCGGCGCGCAGGATCTTCAACCACTCGTCGGGGGTCAGCGGTGGTGCCATCAGGGTCTCCAGACATGGCGAAACCCCAGCCTGATCGGCGCGGGGCGTGGGTGAGCGGGTGAGGGTGCTACGCGGCCCGGACGAGCTGGCCGACCTGGCACTGCGCCGAGTTGGCGGCGTTGGCCGCCGACCACTGCGCGGTGACGACCAGGGCCTGACTGGATGTGCTGTCCCGGGTGACCGTGCCGTCCGAGACCTCGTGCTGCACCGCGCCGGTCGTGGACGCGAGGTGGTGCACGAGGCTCGCCCCGCCGGACCAGGTCGCGGACGACGATCCGGGGGCGACGGCCAGGAGCGAGCCGTCGACCCGCCACCCGCGCCCGGAGATGCCGGAGCTCGTCGTCACCGCGCTGAACGCGGCGATGACCGGTCCGCTGACGACGCCGAGGCGGACCCGGATCGTGAGCGTGGGCGTGCCGGTGCTCGAGGCGATGCCCTGGGCGGTGAACCGGTACGAGGCGTAGTCCGCGGCGTCCCCGGCCGGGATCGACCAGGACGCGAGCACCGTCTCGGCCGTGCTGTTCGCCACGGTCGCCAGGCTCCGGGAGGTCGGGGCGTCCCCGGTGTTGCCCCAGCGCACCGCCCCGGTGACGGTACTCGAGATGCTGATGTTCGCCGAGGAGCAGTTCCGGGTGCGAACGTCGTGGATCGTCGGGCGCGCCGTGTTGGAGCTGATCTGCAGCCCCGACCCGGTCAGGTCATGCAACTCGCAGTCGCGGACGACGATGTCGGCCCCGTCCCAGATGCTGATCCCGTTCGCCGTGGCGCCGGTCACCGAGCAGTCGGAGATCGTGACGTCCGTGGCTGTCGCGGCCAACGTGTCCCGGGAGTCCAGCGAAATCCCGGCCCCCGTCGCTCCGGTGACGGTACAGCCCGAGATGCGGCCGCGCCGTACGCCGAGCTGGCTGATCGCGCTCGACCCGCAGTTGATGGCCACGATGTTGTCCAGGACGAAGTCCTCCGTACGGATCAGGCGCACCGCCCAGTTCGCGACGTCGCGGACGACGAGGTCGGAGACGGTCAGGGCACCGATGTACCCGGTATCCTCGCCGTCCGTCCGTACGGCCGCGTCATAAGTGCCGCCGCCGATCATCGTCAGGTTGCTGATGGCGTAGCCCCGTGCGGGCTGCGAGCCGGGGATCGTCGGCGTGGTCCCCCCGGCGGGGGTGCGGTCGACCTCGGCGGAGGACGCGATGGGCCGGATACGGACGCCGCCCCCGCAGCCCCGCAGCGTCAGACCCGAGATGCTGACGTTGTCCCAGATGTAGGTGCTGACCGCGTACTGCAGGATGCCGTCGAACTCGCAGTCGCTGATCCGGATATCGCGGTGCGTGCGGTCCGGCGACGCGCTGTGCGAGCCGATGCCGCGCGGCCAGGACACCGTGCCCGCAGTGCCGCTCGGCCCGAAGCTGCAGCCGGAGATCAACACGTCCTGGCACACTGTGTCGTCGTACGGACCGAAACCGCCGAAGACATCGACGCCCTTGGCCAGGTCGATCTGGATGGCCTCGGAGCCGGGGCGTCCGCCGGGGTCGATGTAGCCCAAGAAGGCGCAGCCCAGTGCCCGTGCGCGCTTGATCGCGTTGAACTCCACCGCGTGGAATCCGGGCACATCCTTGACGGTCACATCCTTGACGGTGATGCCCTCGCCGTGTCCGAACGACATGCACATGTTGCTCGACGTGACGGTGGTGCCCTGCATATCCCAGGTGCCGCCTTCCACGGTGACGTTCCCGTGGCCGGTGTACAGGCCGTAGTTCTGGCCGGCGTCCCCGTTGAGGAGCATCGTCGCGGCGACCGCGCGGACCAGGCGCGCGCCCGGCAAGGCCCGTAGGTGCGTGTTGCGGTAGATCCGCAGCGGCAGTGTGGCGAGCCGGTACGTCCCGGCCGGGACCAAGACCACGCCGCCGCCGGCGTCGCGGGCGGCGTTCAGCGCAGACTGGATCGCCGGGGCGTCGTTGGCGAGCCCGTTGCCGATCGCTCCCCTGTCGCGGACGTTGTAGATCCTCGCGGCGAGGAGCCCTCCGGCACCGGCAGGCGCACCGTTCACGGTCAGGGTCCCCGTGACATTGAGGTTTTCCACGTCGCCGCCGGTCTTGTCCAGCTTCTCGGCGAGGCCGGCCAGGGCCAGCGTGGCGACCTCGCGCCCGAGCTCGAACTGCCGAACCGGGCCGTGCACCCCGTTGTACTCGTACTCGATCGCCGCCGCGTCCGCCTTGAAGGCACGGAACGCGCCGGGGATGTCGCTGGTGAGCGGGTCGCTGCGCAGCTGGCTTATCGGTGTGACGCCGTCCGCCTCGAAGAGGGTGACGGCCTGCCCGGTCCCGGCAGCCAGCACGTTGACCGGGTAGTCGGGGATGATGTCGCCGGTCGCGGTGGTCAGGACCGCGGACCCGTTCCCGCCGAAGGTGTAGAGGGCCATCGATCAGTCCATCCAGTAGAGGCCGGTGACATCGACGTACGCCGTGCCCGGCGGATCCTGGAACCACCAGAGCAAGTCCCCTGGCCCGCCGTATGACGACGACGTGTTGGAGCCGAGGACGTCGATACGGCCGACGGCCTGGACGGTGGCGCCCCCGAGGCTGCAGCTCGCCGGATACGTACGCAGGCCGAGGGGGACGCAGTCGGACGGAACGGTGCCGAGGTTCACCGCGAAGGCGGCGTTGAGGTTGGTCCCGTCTTCCTTGGCGATCTGCCCCTTGATGTGGACCAGGTTCCCCATGCGGCGGACACCGAGCTGGACGTTGCCCGTGACCATGCCAGCGGCCAGATTGAAGGGCCTCCACGCCGGGACCGGCTCGGAGATGGTGGCCCAGGTGGACGTCGCCGCGGACGTCTTGATCCAGAACGAGCCGTCCTCCGCCGACACCGCGGTGTGCAGGGGCGCCTCCGCGTACACCGAATCCCGCTCGGCCTTGTCGGCGACGTGCTGGATCAGGCCCCGGTCGACAGCGAGGGCGAGCGCGGCGAACTCTCCCGGGCCTGCGGGGGCGTCGCCGCCGCCAGGGACCGGGAGGTCCGCGAATCCTACGGTGGCCATGTGGTGAGCCCTTCTACGCAGAGAACGTGATCGTGATCGAGCCGCCGTTGACGCCCATGTAGTCGTCGCGGCCGGTGGTGTAGATGGCGAGGCCCCGGGCGGCCCCAGAGGCCAGCGCGGTGCGCCAGGACGCCGGAAGCGTTGCTGTCCCCTTCGCGCCGACGGACAGCCGCAACAGTTCCTCGGGGCCGTCGCCGAGGTTGAGCTGCCCCGACGGCGGCGAGGCGTAGTTGTGGAGGTATAGGTGCATCGGCCGTTTGCCGTTGACGCCGGAGCCCGTGCGACGGGAGAACGCCACGGTCATTCCGGCGACGGTCTTGCCGGCGCAGGCGGTCGCGATTTTGCCGTCGTAGAACCAGCCGCCGCGGCGCGGGCCGCTGCCGGTCCAGTCCCCTTGCATCGGCGCGCTGGCGTAGTCGTCGGGGCGTCCGTTGCGCCATGAGCCGCTGTCCGTCGGTGTGATCGTGACGGATTTCGGCGGCCGCGTGGCCGGCGGCGTCGGCGGGGGTGCCCCGGCCGTGGCGACCTGTGCGTAGAGCTGGCCTACCCCGTTGGGGTCCGGGCGCGTCCACAGGGCGGTGACCTGCTGCCACTCCGCACCTGCAGGCGGGTCGACGCCCCAGGTGTAGGCCGTGATCGGGACCATGTCCGAGGCGACGTCTCCGGCAATCTTCCGGATCTCCGGCTCGGACGCGGCGCCCTGGTCGTCGCCGAGCCGCCAGATCACGACGGGCCGTGGCCCGGTGCGCACGGCCACCCAGTCCCCGACCTTTCGGTCGCGGTAGGAGTCCGCGCAGGCCACTTCCAGGTGCAGCACCCCGTCCATCAGCAAGTTGACGCAGCCGGATTCGGTGACGTCGCTCACCTGCGCCGAGACGAACTCCCCGGCCGTCGGCGAGGCCGTGCCGGTGCCGAGCTGCCGGGCGAGGTCGTCGGCGGCGCGGCTCATGTCAGCCTCCTGGTGGTCGTGCGGGTGGTGCAGGACTGCGTGACCGTGCCGAGGGTGTACGGGCAGGAGTCGATGATGTGGCGCTGCCACTCGCCGGGCCTGACCTCGGCCTCGGCGACGTCGCCGGGCTCGAGGCCGGGGTGCCCCGCCGCGGTGAAGGACAGCGAGGTCTGGACGCCGAGCGAGGCGGCGAGCTTGGACTGGGCGACGTCGTGCGCCTGGCCCGCGTCGGTGATCAGGGGGGAGGTGTAGCGCTGGGCCCGCACTCGGACGTGGGCCAGGCCGAGGCGCTGCGGGGCGCCCGGGTCTTCGACGGGGTCGGGTCCGGCGTAGGTGATGCTGCGCGGGTCGTCGTCCCAGGCGAACACGGGCCCCACGACCGGTGACCCGTCGCCGCCGTCGCCCGACACCGTCCAGACGTTGACGAGGTCTTCGGCGGTCTGTTCCTCGGCCGGTTCGACTACGGCCGTGCCGTACGGGATCCGCCACACGACCGGGTCGTCCAGCGTTGGGGTGGGCCCGATCGTGACGGCGCCGCGGGCGTCGACCCACACGGACCCGGCGAGGGCGGCCGCGATGTCGACCAGCGCCTGCCACCGGTCCTCGTCCACCGTCATCCGGGGCAGGCGTTTGTCGGGGCGTACGCCCGGGCGCCAGGAGATCGGCGCCCCGGGCAGGGCCTCGCCGACGAGCTGCTCGACCAGGGCCCGGGCGCTGTCCGGGCCGATGGTTCGGGCCACGGGCAGGCGCGCGCCGCGGATGGCGTCCTCGAGGCCGAGGAGGTCCAGGTCCGCGCCGAGCCGGGTCCGGGCGACGTGATCCACAACGTAGGTGCCCGCCGCGACCCAGTACGTGTCCGTGCGCGGGGGGCGCAGGCCCTGCCACAGCCGAACCCGGGTGATCGCCGTGTTGATGCCGGCCGCGCCGAGCGGCACGCCGAGCAGGGACGCGGTGCCGGAGTAGCGGCACTCCGCCCCGGCATCGGGGCGGGCCTCGGCGCTGTCCACCTCCGGCACCGGCGTCCAGGTCTTCCCGCCGTCGTTGCTCCACTCGGCGCGCACGGGGCGCGCGGCCGGGCCCGTGAGCGCGGCCAGCGCCGAGGCGGGGATGCGGATCATGTGACCCCGTTCGTCGCGAGGGACTGCCAGCTCTCGTACGCGGCGGCGACCGCATCCCAGGTCGGGACCTGGGCGGCGAGGATGTCCCACGACCAGGCGGGCATGCGCATCGGCTGACCGGCCGTGTCCGGGCGGGCCAGGGGCTCGATCGTGAACCCGAACAAGTAGCCGCCGCTGCTGCCGAGCTTGCCGGTGGCGGTCGGGCCGGTGATGTCCGCTGGCACGAAGTACGCGTCCGGGATCAGGTATCCGGGGCGGACCTGGGCGAGGAGCACCCCGGAGCGCAGGAGCTCGCGAACGCGGTCGACCTGCTCGGGCGGTACGTCGATGACGGCCTGGACGACCTCGGCGCCGTGCACGTCATACGCCAGCGCCCGGTACGGCGAGCCCTGCACGTCGGCCGTGGACTGGCGGCCGGCCGACGTCGGCCCCGACCAGGTGCTGATCGCAACCCGGGTCGACAGCCCGGGGGTGTCCAGGCTCTTGATCCACAGGTCCTTGAGGCGTCCGGGCGCGGGGGCGGGCACGGTCAGGGAGAGCATGGATGCCGGGCCGGTGGTGCCGTCCTTGTAGATCGGGGTGGCGGTGTAGGTGACCGCCACCCCGAGCGGCGCCTCGCCGTCGTACGCCGACCCGACGCCCTCGACGGCCCAGGCCGGGTCCCCGCTGCGGACCGGCACCGGCGGCAGGCCGCCCGGGTCCTGGCGCACGATCCGCACCTGCAGCACGTTCTCCGCGTCCAGACCCGGGTCAGCGGGGGTGGACGCGTTGTAGGAGAGGACCACCCCCGCCCACAGCTCGTCCACCGTCGCCGCGAGATGCCCGTCCGCCGACACCACCCGCTCCGGCTGCGTGACCGGCGGCGCGGCCGGGTTGACGATCATCGGCACGTGGTGCCCCCTCTCATCGCTTCTTGCCCGCGCGCAGCGTGCGCCGGACGTCGCTGAGCCCGTTGTCGACACGGCGGTCCACAACCGCCTCGAACTCCGACTCACCGATCCGCAGGACGACGGTGTCGCCGCGCTGCAGGGCACCTTCCTGCCCGCCGCCCGTGCGGCCGGAGGTGACGGGCACGACGCGGGCCGGGCCGACGGCGACGGCCAGGCGGTCGGCGGCGGCTTCCACCGCCGAGCTCGCCGCCGCCATCGACTCGACTACCTGCGCACCCACCCGGGCCGTGCCAGCCAGGGACCCGAACTGCTCGCTGGTCATGACCGGTTCGGGCTTGCCGGTGCCGTTGTAGACCGAGGACCAGCCAGTGGGCAGGAACCCGCCTGCGTCGTACTTGCCGGTGTAGCCGTACCGGTCGGTGAACAGCGGGTCCATGTACGAACGGGCCCTGCTGCCGACGAGGACGCCGGAGCCCCCGCGGCTCTCCACGTTGGTGCCGTTCAGGGTTCCTGCGGTGTGGCCCACACCGGCATTCGTGATGCCGATCTGGAACGGGGACCGTGCGCCGCGTGTCCACCCGGCCGGGGCGTGGGCGCCGGAGAACGCCCCGGTAGCCCATCGCCGGTGGGGCCGCTCGCCGCGGATCACGGACTCCAGCGCGGACATGAAGCCGGAGCAGTCCCACGACGGGTCGCCGTTGCCGCCCCACTGGTACGCCTTGCCTGCCTGCGTGCGCCCCCAGCGCAGGGCAGCCGCGAACCCCCGCCCGCCGACGCCGGCCTTCTCGAGCTCGGTGTCCGCCTTGCCGGAGTAGCCGACGATGGTTTTGATCATGCGCTTCGGGATGCCGCTGATCATGTCCCGGTACGCCGAATCGCTGCCGCTGATCCTCGAAATAAGCGGCTTCACGACCGCGTTCATCCCAGCCTCGACCGAGGACTTGACGCCATCCTTCAGCCAGCCGACACCCGACTTGGCGAGGTCGACACCCTTCGACGCGGTCGACTTCACCCACCCGAAGATGCCGCCCTTGCTGAACCCCTCGCCCTGGAACGGGCGCAGGCTCTTGCCGTGCATCGCCGCGGCGTTGACGGCCAGGAGCCGCTTCCGCTCGTAGGGGTCGCGCATGGCCTCGGACACGGCGATGCCCTCGCCCTTGCGGAGCGAGGCCAGCTGGTCGTCACCGTCGCCGTAGTGCGACTGGCCGGGCAGGATGCCGCCCCTCCTGAAGCCCTTGAACTCGGGGAGCTTCGGTGCACCGAAGGCGCCCGCGACTTCATTCCAGACCTTGCGGATGCCCTGGTTGTAGACGGTGTTGATCACGAACTCGATCGGCTTCTTCGTGATCGACTTCAGCTTGTCCCACTGCTCGCCGATGACCTTCTTGGCGGCGGTGAAGGCGTCACCGAACAGCTTGACGCCCTGTTTGCCCAGGTCAAAGGCGGGCTTGAGGCCCTTGTCCCAGAGCCACGTGGCCTTGTCCGCGATCCACCCCATCACGGGCTTGATCACGTTGGTCCACAGCTCCGTGAACCGGGCGCCGAGCCACTGGATGCCGACCTGGATTGCCGACCACGCCGGTTTGATCTGGGCGTCCCACAGCCACTTCGCGGCCGCGCCGATCCACCCGAAAACCGGCTGGATCACCGAGGACCACAGCCAGGACGCCACGGTCGCGATGGCCTTGACCTGGGTGACGATGAGCCCGAACGCGGGCTTGATCGCGCTGTCCCAGAGCCACAGCGCCGCGGCACCGATCCACCCGAACACGGGGCTGATCTGCGTCCACGTCCAGGTCGCCCACATCGCCAACAGCTTGAGCGTCGCGATGATCGGCAGCAGGACCAGCGTGACGACGATGGTCAGCAGCACCTTGGCCGCGGTCCAGATGAACGAGAACACGGGCTGCAGCACGGTCGACCACAGCCACTGTGCGGCCGTGCCGATCGCGCGGAGCCCGACCATCAGGTACCCGAAACCCGGCTTCAGGCCCTTCTCCCACAGCCAGTCCCAGCCGGTACGGATCCCGGTCCAGGCGGCGTCCACCACGTCGTGGAACCAGCCGACCTTCTTGTACGCGATGACGGCGGCGGCCGCGAGGGCGAGCACACCGATCACGATCAAGGTGATCGGGTTGAGCGCCATGACCCCGTTGAAAACGGCCTGCGCGGCCGCCCATGCCCGGGTGACGGCCATGACGCCGCGTACGGCGATCGAGTACGCGCCGAGCACGCCGAGGCTGAACGACGTTGCGATGGCGTTCGCGGACATCGCGAGGGTCACCCCGCCGATCGCGATTGCGAGCGGGGCGAACCACACCCCGTACTCCTTCACCCAGCGCGCGCCGGACGCGAGCGCCGAGCCGAAGCCCTTCACGGCCGGCACGACCTTGGCGTCCACGAACCCGCCGAAGTCCCGCACGACGGGCAGGACGTCGGAGTGCAGGTAGCGGCCGAAGTCCATCAGCCGGGGAAGGACGTACTTGGACGTCGCATCGCCGACGCCCATCAGGAACTTGCGCTTGAACGTCTCGAAGGATGTGCCGACGTCGGACCGGAGGTCGTCGCCTGCCCTCTTCGCGGCGCCGGAGAAGTTGCCGATCTTCTTCGCGGCGGTGTCGACGTTGAGCGAGAAGATCGCCGCGCCGAGGTCCTCGCCGGGACCGCCGAACAGGTTCTGTACGGCCTGCGCCTTGGTCGTCTCGTCGGGGACCTTGCGCAGCGCATCCAGGACAGTGCCCAGCGCCTTGCGGGCGCCGGGGCCACCGTCCGCGATGGCCTTCATGACGCCGGAGCCGCCGAGGCCGATGGACTTGAGGGCGTCCTTGACGGAGTCCGCGCCGCCGGTGACCCGCAGATACAGCTCCTTGAAGCTGTCGCCGATCTTGTCGGTGTCCCACGCGCCCGCTTCCAGACCCTGCGACATCAGCCCGAGGGCGTCCTTCGCATCCAGCCCGAAGTTCTTCAGGAACGGGCTGTACTCGTTGAACGTTTCGGCGAGGTCCTCGGCCTTGACGCCCAGGTTCTGGAACCCGTAGGCCATGGCGTCGACGGCCTCGGTGCCGTCCTTCGCGAACCCGGACTTCACCATGGACGCGGCGGCCTTGGTCGCCATGGTGATGTCCTGGTCGAACAGCGTCGCCAGGTCGGAGACGGCCGTGCTGATCTTGCCGATCTCCTTGACCGACGCCTTGGAGTCGACCAGACCGGTGCCCAGGACGAGCTTGACGGCCTCGGCGCCCTCCTCGATCGTCTCGGTGACGCTGTTCGACCAGAGCTTGCCCGCCGCCTCCCCGGCCTTCTTCGCGTCAGCCGCCGAGAGGTCTAGCTGCCCCTTGAGGGTGGCGGCCGCCTTCCCCTTGGCGAGGGACGTCTCAAGACCCTTGGTGACCAGCACGCCCGCGGCCGCCCCCACCGCGAACGCGCCGGCCGCCAACTTGCCCTTCATGCTGGACAGCAGGGACTCGCCGCCCTCGTCGCCCGCGCGGGCGGACGCCTGGGCGACGGGCTCGCCGATCTCCCGGTCAAGCTGCCTGCCGAAGTTCGACATGTTCGGCAAAACATCGACCCACACAGCACCAGCGCGGGGCATCGGCGATCACCCCGTCTCTGTGTTGTTGTGCTACGCCAGGTCGGCGTGCTGCGGTGTCAGCTGGCGCACCAGCCGCAGGTGCCCCGTACGGGCCTGGCGCTGGGCCTTGCGTTCGGCCTTGGCCTTCTGCTTCGGCGTCGGATCACCCGGCCGCCACTCGGGCTCCGGGTACTCCTGAGCTGCCGACTTCTCCGCGCGGTTGGCGTTGCGGAAATCGACTTCCATGCGGCCGAGCCGGTCCAGGGCCTTGGCCAGCTGGTACTCGACGGTGCCCCACGGGGAGCCCGTGATCGCACGGGCCAGGGCCCCGTTGGCCGGCAGACCCTCCACCATGACGCGCAGCTTCCGGAGCGTGATCTCGCCCCGCCAGTACTCGGCGATCGGATCGCGCGGCGCGTAGTGGTGCAGCAGGTCCGCCTCGACGGCCTCGGGATATGCCCCGAGGACGTCTAGCGCCGTGTAGGGCGCTTCTTGACCTCGCTCTGCATGTCCTGCTGCACGGCCACGTAGAGGAGGCCGATCTCGGCGTCCTGGTGGCCGGCGGCAGTCCACTTCTCGTACTGCTCGTCGCCGAGGATCGCGCGCGCCTTGTCCCGGTTGGTCTCGCACGCATCGACCCTGGCCGACCACTCGTCGTCCGCGAACAGCGGATGGGGGAAGGTGACGAGCTCCCCGCTCATCAGCTCCAGTTCGATCTCCGGGCCGCCAAGGACCTCCTCGAACTGCTGGCGGACCTCTTGCATCTTGTAGCGCTTGCGGTTGGGCTTGCTCATGGTGGTGTCTCGTTTCTGGGTGGCCGGTGGGTGAGCAGGTGGTGGCACCGAGGCGGCAGGGCTCACCCTGGGCCGCCGCCTCGGTGCCGGTTTGCGGGGCTCGGTCACGGAGTCACCGGCGCGTAGTCACGCCAGCCGGCGCCGTCGATCCACGTCCGGACGTCCGTGCCGACCTCCTCGTCCACGTACGCCTGGTACGTGACGCCGCGGCTGATCTCCGCCGTGCGGGTCCACTGCTCGTCCTCGCGCCCCGTACGCAGTGCGCTGGGGAAGTGGCGGACGATGTAGAGCGGATTGCCGGTGAGCTTGTTGAGGTCCTCGGCGATGAAGAGGAGTCGTCGGTAGAGCGTGGGCGGGGTCAGCGGCCGTGACCAGGTCCAGGCCGCCGAGCCCATTGCGGGGAGCGCACCGACACCGGACAGCGGCAGGTTCTCGTACAGGGCAACGGCGGCCGCGTTGGTTTCCTGCGGCACCCACTGCGCGGTACGGATATCCGTCTCCACGTCCGACCGGGTCGGGGAAGCCGACTGCCCGGACTCGACGTCCGAGGTCGACAGGTCCCCGCTGTACGTGATGCCGTCCGTCGTGGTGTACCCGGTCGGCAGGTATCCGGCAGGGAGCGCCTGCAGGATGCCCTCGGCGTCGAACGGGTTGTCCACGGCGTCGGCTGTGATGTCCGCCGCGAACACGCTGTAGCGGAGAGCCTTACGGATCAGCGACGTACGCAGATCCGCCATGGTGGTGAAATCGCCAGCAGCCACGTCGGGCCCCTTTCATGACGATGACCCCAGGCGGGCGCCTAGGGCCGTGGATGTGTGATCGGGTCAGCTCTGCGCACGGGCGCGCGTAGAGACTGCGTACGTGGCCACCGAGCGCCGCAGCGCAGGGTTTCCGTACGGGACGACGACCGGGCGTTCCGTGGTCGTCACGTCGTCAATGACGGCGTGCTGGCCGGGGACGTGTGTCGCGGCCAGGGCGTGCATCGCGTCGCGGACCTGCTCGGCCAGGGCGACGGTTGCGGCCCTGGTGGTGTCGAACGCCTGCACATCGACGGTGGCGGTGTCGGTGATTCGGTCGTCGGCGCCGCCCGCGACCTGGACCCAGACCAGCGGGAGCCGGGTCTCCAGCTGGTCGGGGAGTTCGTCCGCGACCCGTACGCCGGGCAGGTGGGGGCGTAGGCCGACCATCACGGCCAGCTCGATATCCGCCCACATCAGCTGGGGTCGACCCGGGTATGGGCGGCTCGGCCCAGCACCCGGCGCCGCGCCGTGTTGGAGTCGCCGTGCTCGTGCGCCTCGGCGTCCGCCCGGTCCGCGATCACCTTCGCGGTCGGCCGGCCCTGCGGCCGCACCTCTTCCACGACCTCGATCGAGGCGGCGAACTCGTCGCTGATCTCGGACCGGGCAATCGACCGGGCCAGCGGGGCGATGCGGTCGGCCTCGCCCTTGAGGGCCCCGCGGACCTTCTCGCCCCGCATGATCTCCGGCAGGCACCGGGGGTCGAACTCGAATCGGATGCCACTCATCCGGTCACCACCTTGAGGAATGCTTCCGTGTGATCCATCAGCCCAGCGAACGAGCCGAACGTGCCGGGCTCGCCGTCGACCTCGTACAGGACGCCGTGGTGCCGGACCCGGGACATGTGCGTGAGCCCCATGTCCGGGGGCCCGGCGAGCCGCCACCGGGTGACGACCTGGACCCGGTCGTCGGTCGCCTCCGTGGACGAGACGGGTTGGACGTTGCAGTGGGGGACGTCGCGCTCCTGGTCCTCGTAGACGTCCTGGCCGCGCTCGTCCTCGCCGACCAGGACCCGAGTGATGACGGTGACGGTGTCTCGCCGCAACGGGTTGTCGATCGTCACGCGTCGTCTCCCCGGTTCAGGCGGTGCGCCTCGACCGCGGCCTGCCACTGCGAGGTGATCCCCACCGCCGCCGTCGCCGCGAAGGACACGGACTCGGTGCCGGTGGTGATCTGCTGGATCGCCGGGTCCAGGCGGTAGATCGCCCGGGCCTGGTCGATGACCGCCTCGGCGACCTCCTCGGGCACGAGCGCGTGGCCGTGGTCGTAGGTGACCTCGACCTCTGCCCAGTCTGGCCAGCAGCCGCCCGGGTGCAGGAGCACCCCCGCCCGGCGCTTGACCCGTACGCCCTCGAGGAGCGCCCCGTCGACCAGGACCTCGCGCAGCTGCACGACCGGCGCGGCCGGGAGCTGCAGGAGCGCCCGGCCGGACCCGTCCAGGTGCACGGTGTCCTCGGTGACCAGGCTGACGGGGTGGCGGACCGCGCCGCGAAACCGCCGGGTGGCGGCTCGCAGCGCGGCCAGCAGCCGCACGTCATCGGCCGGCAGGTTCAGGAACGTGCCGAGCTCGGCCGGGTCGGCGAGGTACGGCTCAGCTTCCGCCACCGGAGCCGCCTGCCGCGCGCTGCCGGGCCTCGGCCAGGAACTCGTCCCGCCGCTCGATCAGCCCCTTGCGCTTCTCGCCGCTTCCCTCGGCGTCCAGGACGCGGGCGGTCTCGTCCTCGTCCGCCTCGGCCAGGTGCGCGATCACCTGCAGCACGGTGTGCTCGGCCGGGTCGAACGCATCCGGGTCCCGCTCCGGCTCCTTCTCCTGCGTGCGCGGGTCCGCGTGCGCGGCCGTGAGCGGGGGCGCCTGCCCGCCCTCGGGCGCGGTCGCACGCGCACGCGCCCGGTAGCGGGCGGCCTCGTCCTCCCTGACCCGGACTCCGTTGATCGTGATCATCTTGTGCTCGGGCATGCTGTGCGCTCCTTACGGGGTCTCGTCCGGCGTGACGACGATCAGCCGGTTGGGCTTCCAGATGACCTGGGCCGCACGAAGTTCCGCGCGGACGTAGGTCAGGTTCCGCTGGGCGTAGTCCTTGTGCTGGTTGAACGCGAGGACGGACAGGCCCTCGCGGTCCAGGAGCGCGACCTGGCGCCAGTCGCCGAGGATGACGGTGCCCGGGGCGAGGCGCTGCGACAGCGCACGGGCGCGGCCCCAGCTGGTGTTCGGGCCCTGCCCGAAGGGGCCCTGGCCGAAGAACCGGTCGTTGGCGTCCTGCAGGAGGTCCCACGCCTCGTCGTCCTCGGGGGACATGAGGCACGCGGTGACCGTTCCGCCGGGCAGGGTGGTCACCTTCGTGATCGCCTGCCGGATCGCCTTGACCTGTGCCATGGCGTCCGTGCCCGGGGTGTAGGTGAGCTGCTGCACGCCGGTGGTGTTGAGGATGCCCTTCGGCTGCCCGCCGGTTCCGGTGCCGTTGAGGAGCTTGTCCTCGATGACCCAGTCCAGGCTGTAGCGGAGCTCGTTGTCCATGTACGACGCGAGCGCCGGTGCGTCGGACAGCAGCTGGTTGGTGACGTCGTACCCGTCGGCGTAGGTGTACACCTTCGCCTCGGCCAGCTCCGTCTGGATGGTCGACGTGGGCTTCACCGTGCTGTCGCCCGGCAGGATCTCGTCGGGCACGACGGCGGCGTTCCGGGTGACTCCGGTGACCTGCAGGTACTCGAAGTTCCCGGCGGTCTCGCCGCGGCTGATGAGGTCCAGGATCGTGAGGTCGTCCCGGTCGACCTGGTCGATCATCGGCATGCGGATCGGAGCGACGTGTCCGAGCGCGACCTGCAGCGGCGCGGCGTTGGCCTTGCGCCCGCCGAGCCACTCCTTCATCGTGCCGACCTGCACGCGTCCGATGTCGACGGGGGAGCCCTCCCCGACGCCGGACGGGTTCTGCTTGCGGAACTCCTCGTACAGCGCCGACTTCACGAACCGTGCGCCGAACGTGGCGGCGTCGCCGTCCTCCTGGCGGTCCTTGACCCCGGACAGCGCCGGGGCCGGCCGGGCCGGGTTGGCGGCGGCCTTGCCCGCCATCGCGGCGGCCGCGGCCTGCGCCTCGTCGGCCGCCTTCACCTTCTCGGCCAGGTCGTCCGTCTCCGTCTTGAGCTCACCGATCCGGGTGACCTCGTCCTCGGTGAACTCGCGGCCCTCCTCGCGCGCCTTGGCGACGAGGTCCGCCGCTTCCTTCAGCAGCGCCTGCAGCTTCTCGCGCAGCGTCATCCTGTACTCCTCATGGTCATCAGTTGTTGCGTGGTGACCCATGCGGCTACCTGGGCGGGCGTGGGCGCGGGCGACTTCGCGGCGGCCTCTTCGGCGGCGGCGGTCTCCTCGGCCGGCTGCTGGCCGGTCTCCTGCTCGGGCGTGCCCCCGGCCGCGGGCGCGGGCGGGGAAGTTGTCTTCCGGTTCTTCTCCGGGGTGGCGGCGGCGAGTACCGCGCCGATCGACTCGTATGCGGCGGTGAGCGAGTCGAAGTTCGTCTGGCTGAGTACGCGGCCGGCCTTGGCGCAGTGGGCGAGGTCGGCGGCCTTGGCGGCCAGGAGGGCGGTCTGCTGGTTCGCGCCGACCAGGCACGGCCCCACCTCGAACAGCGAGGAGAACCGCTTGATCTCGTAGTACTCGCCCCACGGGTGCGCGGCCAGGTCGTCGGTGTCGACCCAGCCCCCTTCGCCGACCTCGTACGCGAAGCTGAACTGCTTGATGCGGCGGCCCTTGAGCAGGCCGTGCACATGCTTCGCGGTCGGGTTGGTGTCCATGTCCTCGATCTGTGCCAGGACCTCGAGGCCGTCTACGGTCTCGGTGGCTTCCAGCACGGACCCGATGTGGGCGAACGGGTCGCCCCACTTGTGCGACCAGACCACGGGGATGGGGTCGCCGGACGCCTTCCACTCGGCGAGGACCTGAGCGAAAGCCCCGGGGGCGATCACGTCGCCCATGCTGTCCTCGTTGCCGAACACCGAGACGAGCGCCCGGAACTGGCCCTCGGCCAGGCCGTCGGCCGGACCCGCGGCCTTAATTTTTGCCGTGCATTCTTTCGTGCGGGGCACGGTCAGCCCCCCTCTCGTGTGTAGTCCAGGCCGCAGTGGCAGTTCGCGGTCTCGTCGGCGTCGCCGTTCGCGTCGCCCGGCCACCGCAGGCCGTTGGCGAACACACCGCCGAGCTCCACCGCGTCACCGTTCAGGCGCACATGCGAGGCGCGCGGGTTCTTACCCGCGAGCCGCCAGACCTTGTGGGTCAGGCCGGAGGCGCCGGCCGCGTCGTGCCCCCCGAAGGAGCGGGCCTCGGTCGCCGAGGTGACCGCCCGTACGGCGGCCGCGCTCACCCACGACGACATCCCCGACCGGAGGTTGTCCCGCCAGTCGCCCTCGTCCGCCACGGCCGACGTCGCCGCGGTGTACGCGGCGCCCTCGTACTCAGCCGCGTGCGAGGTGGCGGCCTTGGCGAGCCATGCCTCCATGACCGCCGCGTCCCAGCCGTCCGCCTCCGGGTTGTAGACGTCCAGGACGTCCCAGGCCCCGATCTGCGCGAGCCGGAACCCGTACCCCTGGATCAGCGCCGCCAGCTGCGCCTGCCGCTCCGGCGACGACTCAGCCCACAGCGCGTAGAAGTCGGGCGGCCCGTCGGCCTTGGCGTCGGCGGCGGACAGCAGCGCGTCCGCCTGGCGCTGCGCCCACGCGGTCAGGGCCGCGCTGTACGCGTCCCGTTCCGCGTCGAACGTCCCCAGGTCCTCGGGCCGCGCCGCTTTCATGCGGGGCGGCCCTGCCCTTTTGGGAGCTGGGGCGGCGGGGCCGTGTCCGTCGGCGAGGCGAGCCCGCCCACGACGACGTTCATCGGGGTGATCAGCTCGTCGGTGCCGTCGACGTGCGGCAGGTTCTGACGGGCCCGGGCCTCGGACCGCAGCATGTACGGTGCGCCGACCGCGGTCTGCAGCAGCATCGCCTGCTCGGTGAACGAGCCGCGGAGCTTGGCTTCGACGTTCGCCTCGACGTACAGGTCCGTGCCCGGGGCGATGAGCGGGACGAGCATGGTGTTGAGGACGTCCTGCATCATTGTGATGTCCGGGCCGATGCCGTGCGTGTAGAGCATCTGCCGGAAGGCGTCGATGTTGCTGAACGTGCCCTCGCGCGCGCCGACGAGCTCGGGCGGGATGTGGTAGAAGCTGCTGACCTCGGCGTCGGTCAGCTTGCGACCCTCGATGTCCTGCGTGTCCACCGGCTTAAAAGCATCGACGGTCACGAGTCGCATGCCGTCCTCGAGGATCGGTGTCCCGCCGACCGACGAGCCCCGCCCCATGAACAGGTTGAACGCGGCCTGGAATCGCTCCTTCGCTGTCTTCGACCAACCGGGCGCGTCGGCCGGCCGCTCGATCACGGCGGGCACCCGGGCCCCGTTCTTCCACACCGCCCGGCGGTACGCCACAGCCTCGGACTGCTCGGCGAGGATCTGCCGCATCGTCTCCATCGGGCTGGTGCCGTCCGCGCCGATCGTGGCGTACCCGTGGTCGAACAGGTACGGACCCGGCACCGGGACCACCTGCGAGGGCCCGCGCGACGAGATCAGGTGCAGCCAGGCGGGCTGGTCGTCATCGTCCGCCAGGACGTGCATCCGCCTGGCCGGCTTCCGGCGCAGCTCCCACCCGGACGGGGTGTCTGCGTTGGGGAGGACCTGCACGCACCACCGGTCGTGGATCAGCCAGTCCAGGATCACCGAGTGCCACAGCCGCGACGGGGTCACCGCCGGGGCCGGGTTCGCGAGCAGCTGCGCGAGCGGGTGGTCGGTGACCCGCCGACGGTCGGTGTCGGAGACCCGCTCGTAGACGTGCCAGGGGATCGTGGCCAGCGCCCGCGCGATGTAGTCCGTCACCTTCCTGACGCTGGGCTGGGTCTCCCAGACGTTGAGCGCGGCCGCCGTCCCCGCGTACGTGGACAACGGGACGCCGGGGTCCACCACCCGGATCCCGTTCGCGGCGACGTACCGGCCGAGCTCGGCCAGGTCGTCAAACTGCTCGCTCTTGACGGGGACCAGGGCGCCGGACTGGTCGATGACCTGACCGGAGGCCGCCCCCTTGCTGCGACGCCACCAGGGCATGCGCCACCTCCTCTCAGATCGCTTCGAACTCGCTGTCCTCGTACGCCGACGTCCGCTTGGCCGGCCGCGCCAGGACCTCGGACATGGCGTCACACAAAGCGCTGATGCCGTCGATCTTGTCGGCGCTGTTGGCCTTGTCGGGCTTGACGTTCCCGGCCGCGTCCATCTGCACGGCGAGGTTGTCGACCATCCACGTCATGACCGGGTTCCCGTCGTGCCGCAGCATCGGCTTCCCCTTGGCGCCCAGCAGCAGCAGCCGCTTGACCGCCTTCAGCGCGGGCGACATGGTCTTGAAGCCCTGGCCGACCCCGACCATCGGAGCGCGCTCGCCCTCGAGGTCGTTGGTGAGCGAGGTGCTGCCCCACCGGTCGAACCCGAGCGACTTCACGTCGTAGCTGTCCAGGTCCTTGCGGACCTGCGCGCCGATCGCGTGGTAGTCGGTCACGTTGCCCGGCGTGGTGCGCAGCCACCCCTCCCGAACCCACCGCGAGGCGGCGTCCGCCGTGCGCTTGTCCAGGGCCGGGAGGTTGTCCTCCGGCGTCCAGAACCGCAGCAGCAGATCGAGGCTGCCGTCCTCGTCGGACGGGAACAGCCACGCCAGCGCGTTGAGGTCGCTGACGCTGGCGAGGTCAAGGCCGCCGTACGCCTCGCGGCCGCGGAGCTTCACCTCGTCCACCAGGGCCTGGTTGTGGCGCCAGGCGTCCAGGTCCAGGAACTTGGTGACCTGCTTGGTCCGGATCCCGAGGTGCAGGCGCTGGAAGGCGGCCAGGTCGGCCGGCGACTGCTGCGCGGCCCTCGCCTTGCGGGCGAGGTAGGCCCGCGTGGGCGACACCCCGAAGCCGGGGTTGGCCGCCCGCCATGTCGCTTCCACGAACGGGTCGGCGTCCTTCGGCACGGCGAAGATCACGCCGTACACGGACGGGTCCTCGAGCACGCCGCGCGCCAGCTGCTCGATGCGCGTGCGCTTGCGGGCGTAGATCGTCTCGGGCTTGCCGCTGTCCGCCGTCGTGATGATGACGATCAGGGGCTGGCGCCGCGAGCCGGTACCGGTCTCGATGACCTCCACCAGGTCCGGCGACTTGTGGATGTGCAGCTCGTCAATGATCCCGGCGTGGATGTTCGCCCCGTGCTGGGCGTCCGCCGCGTTCGCGATCACCTCGAAATAGCTGCTGCTCTTCGGGTGGAGGATCTTGCCCTGGTACGCCTTGACGTGCCCCTTCAGCTTCGGGGCGCGCTCGGCAAGGTGCTTGATCGGCGTGAAGACGAACCCGGCCTGCGCCTTGGTCGTCGCCGCGGCGATGACCTGGGCGCCGGGCTCGCCGTCCGCGCACGTCATGTAGATCGCGATGCCGCCGGACAGCGTGCTCTTGCCGTTCTTGCGGGGGACGTCGACGTACAGCTCGGAGATGATCCGTACGTACGCCTCGGCGTCCTCGTCCCAGTGCACCCACCCGAACACCGGGGCGAGGATCCAGGCGACCTGCCACGGGTCGGGCACGAGCGGACGGCCGGCCCACTGGCCCTGGGTGTGGCGCAGCAGGCTGAACGCCTTGATGACCCTGTCGACGCGCTCGGGGTCGAACCGGGCCCCGGGCACGTCGCGGGGCTCGGGCGTCTTGATCAGCGGCGGGGAGTCCGGGAGGGCCATGCCCCGCGAGACGAGGTACCAGCCCACCTCCGGACTGAGCTTGAGGCGCTCGAGTTCGGCATCGTCCAGGAACGCGCCGGGGACCGGGCCGTCCGGCTCGGCGTCCTCGGCGGCCTGCCTACGCGAACGGGTTGTCGTCCTCGTCGCCATCGTCGGCCCCCCTGCTCAGGGCCTGCTCGGTCGACGGGCTCAGGCCGAACTGGGCGGCGAACCCGCGGAGCTCGCGGCCGGCCGCTCGGGCGATGGCCACCGACGGGTTCGCGATCGTCTTCTCGCTGACCGAGCCGTCCGGCCGGGTGGTGACCTGCTGAATGGTCAGGCCCGTCTTGGTGACGTCGCGGGTCGCGAGGACGAACACGCTCCACGTCTCGCAGTACGCGGCGAGCATCGCCCGGTCCTCCTCCTTCAGGAGGTCCAGGCGCTGCAGGCCGGGGGTGACGCGCCGCCACTCGGCGGCCGCCTCCCGGGACAGCCACGACGGGGGCTTCGGCGGGAGCCTCCGGAACGCGGGTCCGGGGTTGACCGGACGGCCTCCGGAGTCGCGCCCCTCAGCCCTGCCGACCAACAACTTCAGCGCCGCGGGCTGGGCAGTGCGCCCCATGGCAACCCCCTGACCTGCACTTTTACTGGTGACGCTCTGTCATTTCCCCGGTTTCGGGTTCACAATTCTGAGCGTGTGTGTCCCGAGCTGACGGCGCCGGGCCCCCTGGCCGTCCGGGCCCAAATCTGGACTCCCCTACCCCCGGGGGAGGGCCCCGGAGGGGCCTCCGGAGGGCCGAATCGGGCTCCGGAGAGCCTTTCCGGAGCCTCCGGAGAGCCCTCGGAGCGGCCTCCGGACGGCCCTCGGGCGGCCTCTGAGAGCCCTCAACGGGCCTTCCGACGTGCCTGATTGGCCCTCAGAGCCTCTGCCTTGCTCTTGATCTGATCACAGACAGTGCACAACAGCCCCAGATTGTCCATGTGCGTAGCCGAACCGCCCTCGGAGATCGGCGTGATGTGGTCCAGGACGTGCTCGCTGGCCTCGGGATCGTCCGCGATGACGTCGGCCTGGTCGATGCCACATCGGTAGCAGCAGCCATGATCACGACGTGTCACGCGCGCCTTCAGCGTGCGCCACTGCCCCGAACTGATGCCGTATCGGGCTGCCTTGTCGTCCCTGCCTGCCCATGGGATGCGCTGGTGGGCCTCGCAGCGCCCTTTGGGGACCAGGGTGGAGCACCCGGGCTCGGGGCACCGGGTGGGGGGCCGAGTGGGCACTGGGGGGGCCTCCTGGGGGTGGGGTCAGGGCCCTGGGTGGGCTACTCCGGGCCGTGCGCGGGCCCGATGACGAGACCGAAGTCCTGGGGCGCTCGCGTTGAGACCTTGCGGAGGATGTCGCCGATCTCCAGCAGGGCCTGGGCCACTGCGATGGTGGCATGCACCTGCGCCTGGGCGGCGTGGGCGGCCATGACGTCGCATGCCACTCGCCCAGTCGGGATGACGCCGAGCTCGCGTTCCGTGTTGCTGAGCGACTGCTCTGCGAGTTCGCGGGGGATGGCGGTCATGGGGTGAGCCTCCTAGGTCTCTGGGATGCCGACGAGGCGTAGGGCGCGGCGGCGGGTGGCGACTTCGGCGCGGGCGACGTCGGCGAGGCGGTAGAGCGGCCGGCCGTCTTCGGTGAGTCCTGCGCGTTGGAGTCGGCCGCGTTTGGCCCAGGAACGGATGCTCGCGGGGCAGATTTCGGCGGCTCCGGCGCTGAGCAGCTGACGAGCCTCGTTGGCGTGTGCGGCGGCCTGGGCGGTGGTGAGGAGGTCGGTGTCCATGGGCCTCCGTCCGGGCACGCGAAAGCCCCTGGCGGTGGGCCAGGGGCTCGGGTGGGCACAGGTGTGCTGCTGGCAGCAGTGTGGCGCTAATTCGCGATCATGTCCAGCGGCGGTGCGTTCGCGTGGTCAGTGGCTGTGGGCGGGGTAGTGGCCGCCACACTTCGCGCAGTAGGGCAGGGGCGGGAAGTCGAGGGGTGCCATGATGCGGGTTCCTGTCTCTGTGGTGGAGGTGGGTGGCCCGGGGCCGGTCGGTGTCTTGGCGGATGTGGCCGGCCCCGGGAGTCAGCGGCGGATGGGCTGGATCGCGTCGGACGGGACGTTGTGGATCTGGCCCTGCCGGAGGTGGATGCCGCAGCCCTCGATGAGGACGCGGGCGGTGGTCCCGTCGTCCTTGAGGACACGGACGGGGACGGTGCAGCCGTCGCTGCTGATGTGGGGCAGAGCGGCCTTCTCGGGGATGGCGTGGAGGGGCATGGTCATGTCCTTTCGGCGTGGTGGACGGTGTGCCGGACGGGGTGGTCCGGGTCGTCGGTGATGGTGAAGGCGGGAACGTTGCCCATGTTGTTGTTGTTGCTCTGACCTGGGACAACAACGCCAACAACGGGCGTCTCCGACGAGGGTTGGGGGAGAGGGGGGAAGTTCTCTTTGTGGACCCCCTCGCGGCCGCCCTTGGGCGGCACCCGTACGCCATCCCGTACGCGCACCCCGTGGCGGGCCATGAGGTCACGCACGTCGCGGGTCTCCCAGCGGGCCGGGGGGAGGCCCAACAGGGGGGTGTGGGAGAGGTGCTCGGCAAGGGTGGCAAGGTGGACGCCGGAGCCCTCGGTGTAGACGTCGGCGAGCAGCTGCGCGACGTGGCCGAGGTCCAGGAGGTCGCGGGGGTGCTCCTCGTCGGCCGCGGACTCTTCCTCGTCCTGGTGCTCGTCGGCGGTGGGCTTCGCGGGGAGGGCGGCGATGTAGCCGAGGATGAGCGCGGTGAGCACCCAGGCGGTGGCGAGGGCCACGGCGAGGATCGTGGTGTACGGAAGCGTCTTGGCCGCGACGCAGGCCGCCAGGATGCCGAACCAGCGCAGGAGCGCCGACCCTTCGGGGTCCGCCGTCGGCGCCTTCTCGGTCTTCTTCGCGGGCTTGTCCGGCTGCTGCTCCCCCGCGTCCTGCGGCGGCTCGTCGGTCTTTCCCGTGCCGGTCTTGGCGGCGGGCGGGGCCGGTGCGCGCTTCGGGCGGGCGTTGCACAGCCAGTCGACGGTGAGGCGGGTGAGGCGGGTTGAGCCGACCCAGAGGGCGGTCCAGAACTTGACCCAGTGCTCCATCAGGCACCGCCGAACATCATGAACACGGCGGCGATGAACTGGACGGGCACGGACCAGATCGCGCCGTCTCCGGCGAGGGGCCAGGTGAGCGCTGCGACCATGCCGAGCACGGCGGCGCGGGTGGGGTTGAGCGGGGCGACCCACATCAGGATCACGAGCAGGGTGCACGCTGCGCCGATCCCGATCTCTCCGAAGGGTCCGGTACCGCCGCCGACGCCCAGGCCGGTCCAGCCCTGCTCCACGACCTGCTGCGGGCTGCGCCAGATTTTCCCGGCGGCCATGTAGGCGGACGCGGCGGCGAACGCGATGATCCCGGCCCAGAGCGTGTTCAGCCTGCGCGCGCCCTTGCCGATGACGCCGAAAACCAGCAGGGCGGTGAGGCAGAGGGACAGGCCGCCTGAGCCCATGAAGCCGAGGACGGCGCTCCCGCTGTTGGGTACTGCGAGGTACATCACGGGAGTTCTCCTAGGCCAGGGCGTGCGGGGCGTTAAGGCAGAGGGCGAGGACGGTGGTGCTGACGGGGATGCAGGCGACCCAGCGGGTGGCGGGGCGCAGCGCCGGGGGCATGTACGGGAGACCGGGCAGGTACGACGCGAAGACGTACGTCACCAAAGCCATGGCGACGCCGGCGGCCGGGGCGCTGTCCCCGGCGTCGCGGAGCATGTCGCTCATCTGGCCGCAGAGCCCGGTCCACCAGCCGACGGCGGCCGCGCTGCCGTAGCGCGCGGCCAGGAGCTGCCGTCGGTGGCGGCGCTCGCGGGCCTGCTCGTCCTCGGCCGGCGCCGCGGCCTCGGGGGCCGGCTGGTTCACGGTGACGTGGATGCCGGGTGCGGCCGCGATGACCTGCTGCGGGGTCAGGGTGGGTTCCGGGGTGGTGCGGCTTCCCCACGGGCTGGGGATGACGTGCCACCACGGCGGGTCGGTCGGCTCAGGCTGCTCCGGGGCCTCGTCGTCCTGGTCGCCCGCGGTGGGTTCGGGGATGACGTGGACCTCTACGAGCGGGGTCGGGTCCGGCTGCGGGGGGCCGTCGACACGGTCGCGGAGCCAGGCGCGGACGCGGCCCTCTGCGTCGTGCGGAGGAGTCGTCACGATGCGCTCCGGATCATCCGGAGAGTGCGCGCGACGCTCTCCTCCTTGGCGTTCGCGTCAGCGACTTTCCGGACGTAGCGGAGGACGGCGTCCGGGTCGGAGATACCGGCGGAGAGGGCTGTCCGGACGGCATCCGTAATGGTCATCGGCCCAGACAGGGGCGGGGAGACGTGCGGCTCCGGAGCCTTCGGGGTCTCCTCCGGATCCTCCGGAGCGGTCTCCGGATCGTCTCCGGAGTGTCCGGAGAGGGCTGCCCGCTCGGCGGTGATCAGGGCTTCGGCGCGGGTGAGCTCCCGGCGTACGGCGACCATCGCGAGGCTGCCGCCGGCCTTCGCGCGCTCGGCGTCGACCCACTGCTGAGTGCGGCGGTCCAGGGGCTTGGCGTGGTGGCGCAGCACGGCCGTCCACATCGTTTTGGCGAGGGCGGAGACGGCGGCGCCGACGAGGCCGATGGCGAGCTGGTCGGCGATCGCTCCGTGGGCGGAGACGGCGGCGCCGACGAGGCCGATGGCGAGCTGGTCGGCGATCGCTCCGTGGGCGGCGATGGCGGCCATGGCGACGGCGAGGGCGACGTATCCGGCGCGGCGCGGGAACGCGGCGCGGGCGTGGTCGTAGCGGGCGAGCCATTCCAGGGCCATGCAGCCGAGCCACACGAGGTCGAACACCGCGGCGGCGGCGTACGCGGCGGGGGCAATGGTCGCCTGGGCGAGGAGGTCGCCGATCGACGCGGTGGACCAGACGATGCACGCGGTGGCGATGAGGGCGGCGGCCGCGGTGACGGCGTTCAGGATGATGCGGTCCCAGTCGCGCGGGGGCACGGGCACGTCGACCGGGAACTCGTCCAGGACGAGGTGCGTGGTGCCGTCCACGGTGTGCGGGACGAGCTGCTTGCGGGTGATGGTGCGCGTCTTCACGGGGTGCTCCTCCGGGAGCGGTGGGGCGGCCGGGACCGGGCGGCGGGCGCGGTCCCGGCCGGCGGTCTAGAGGGTGGTGGCGGCGTTGGTGGCGACGGCGCGGGCGTCCGCGTCGGCCTCGGCGAGGGCGCGGCGGCGGTCGGCCTCGGCGCGCATCTCGTCGCGGGCGTGCTCGTACGCGGCGGCGGCGTCGTCCGGCTCGACGGCCGGGAGCTGGCCGGCCATCAGGCGCGGGCCTTCTTCAGGAGGCGCATGCCGTACTCGGCGCGGGTGATGGGGGCCTCGCCGGTCGGGGTGTCGACGCGGGGCATGTGGCGCAGCAGGCGGCCGGTGGCGGCGACGGAGTGGGGGGTGCCGAAGCCGTGGACGTCGGTGGCGGCGCGGCCGGCGTACGCAAGGCGGGTGACCTCCCGCATGAGCAGCGTCGGGCTGACCGAGCAGAGCGCTTTGCCGATGTCGGTCATGAGGGTGCGGGTCGCCTGGTCGGGGACGGTGAGGGCCCGGGCGAGGGCCAGGTCCATGTCGGGGTCCGAGGCGTAGGCCGTGGTGGCGCGGATACGATCGCGCATAAGTCATTCCTCCTGGTGAAGACAGGCGGTTTGGCTGGCCCCGGCCGGGAGGTGCGAACTCCTTGCCGGGGCCGTGTTGTTGGCGAGTACGACCGTAGCGAGAAGTGTGGACAATGTCCATACTTCTCCGAGAGGATGTCCGCATGCCCGAGCCACCCGAGGGGCCCCCGCCGGAGAAGAGGACCATGACCATCCCCAAGCTGGCCGCCCGCGTCGGCCGCAGCCGCACCCTGATCCACCGGCTGGCGACCAACCCGGCCGAGGGATGGCCGGCCCCCGTCTACCAGCCGGGCAGCAGCCGCCCCGAGTACGACGTCGCCTGGTTCGACCGGTACTGGGAGCAGCGCCAGGCCGGGATGACGCAGGGCCGCCGCACCGACCTGCAAGACCCGGACGCCTAACCCAGCAAGCAGCTGCGCCCCGCCCAGGAGCATTGGGCGGGGCGCAGTCGTGTCCGGAGCGTACGGGGTTAGGCGGCGGCCAGGCGCTCCTCGGCGGTCGTCGCGTTGGCCGCGGACTGCTCAACCCCAATGAAGTGCCGGCCCTCGGCGAGCGCCGCTACGCCGGTGGTGCCGGACCCGGCGAACGGGTCCAGGACCGTACCGCCCTCGGGGGCGATGCGGACCAGGTGGCGCATGACGCCGGTCGGCTTCTGCGTGATGTGCACACGGTTCTTCCCGCGCGGCTGGGAGCCCTCGAGCCACCCGGGCAGGTAGATGGTGGGGGCGTGGCGGATCGGGTCGCCGCGCGACCCCCACAGCACGTACTCGCACTCACGGCGAAACCCGTTCTTCACCGGCCTCGAGATGGGCTTGCGCCACGGGATGATGCCCCGCCATGTCCACCCGGCGGCCTGCAGGGCGTCGCTCGTTGCGGGCAGCTGCGCCCAGTCCGTGAAGACCAGCAGCGACCCGCCGGGGCGGGTGAGGCGGTACGCCTCGGCGAGGACCAGGCCGAGCCAGTGGGTGTAGCCGCGCTGGTCGCGGGTGTCGCCGTCGAAGTCGCCCAGGTCGCGCTGGGCGTCGCCCGACACGTACTTGTCGCGGGCGCCCTGGGAGCGCCGTTCGGCGTTGGTGCGGCCGCCGCTGTTGTATGGCGGGTCGCAGATCACGGCGTCCACGAGGGTGTCGAGCGTGGGGAGCAGGGTCAGGGCGTCGCCGCGGTGCAGCGTCCACTCGGGCATGCGGACCTCCTAGGCAGGCCCCATACGTTCCGGCGCACGGGGATTGATCAATATTTGCTCGAACAGTCGTTCTATGACTGTAGGTGTGCGGCCCGTTTTTGATCACGCTGCGGTTTCGCGGCGGGCCAGCATCAGGAGGGCGGTCCGGGCGAGCGCGGGCATGACCTGGTCGCGGTGTGCCGTGTACTCGTCCGGGGTGAGGCGGTGGCCGCAGGCGTCGCAGTTGATGTGGAGCTCCGTCTCCTGCTCGACCAGGGCGAAGGCGGTGCAGTCGGGGCATGGGGCCTGTCGGTGGCGGCGGCCTGGGCGGGTGTGGGTGATCCGCTCGATGCGGTCCACGACGTCGTGCAGCTGCTCGTAGAGCTCGGCGGCGTACGGGCGGGTGACCGCGTGCGGGAGGTACCGCACCAGCCACGTCGCCCAGCCCGCGATGCTCGCCCCGGTCCGCGGACACGCCGAGGCGGCCCCGACCCGGCGCAGCACCCCCTGCTCGTCAATGAAGACGTCCGGGAGCAGATCGTGGGCGATGTAGTGCGCCCACCCAGTGAGCAGGGCGGCGACCGGCACGCCGCCGGTCTGGTCGCCGTGCGGGTCCTCGAGGGGCACCGCGTGCCCGGCGCCCAGGAGGTCCAGCGCCCGCAGGTCGACGGGCAGAGGCGAGTGAGCGCGGCCGCTGCCGCCACGCCGCGCCGGGCCCACGACCGGCGCGAGGAGATGCCCCAAGAGCACCGCCTGCGCGGGCAGGCCGGCCAGCCACGCCCCCGCCCGGTACTCGCAGGCGTCGCACAGATAGCGGCCGGTGGCCGTGGTGTGGCGGCAGATGTCGCAGGTGGTGTCCATGGGGTGCTCCTGGTGGTGCAGGTGGGACGCCGCCCGGGTGGGGGCCGGGCGGCCGGAGGCTAGGCGCGTGGGGTTGTGGTGCCGCAGGCGGTACAGGCGAACCCGGCAGGAGGGAAGCCCAGGCAGACGGCGCACTCGGGTTCGGCCAGCAGCTGCTCGGGCCGCATCCCGAGCGCTGCCGAGATGGCCACGAGGTCGTCAACGGTGACGGCACGTTGGCCGCCCTTGCTGTTCGCGCCCGCCTCGATCGTGTTCAGCGATGTGTGATGAAGCCGGTGCCCCGTTCCCTGGACGAGCTCGGCGAGCGCGCGGCCGGACAGGCCGCGGGCGGTGCGGATGCGCTTGATGTTCTGGCCAACACGCTGGGACACCTTGGTCTCGTCTGCGGTGCGGGCAGTCCTCACTTCGGCTCCTCGGTCGGGGCGGCAGCGGGTTGCTGCGCCTCGGCGGCCATGCGGCTCGGGCTGGCGGCCTGCTCGTCCTCGTGCCAGGCCCGGTCGTGCTCGGACGGAGTGAGGCAGCGGGGAGCGGGTGTCTCGGCCAGCGCCTGGTCGGCCCACTCGATGCGAGCCCCGAGGTACCCGCCGCGCAGCAGCTCCTCGACGGAGGCGGCGACGGTGGCGAAGCCGAACACGGGGTCATCCAGCACGAAGACGCGGCCGGAGGGGAACGCGGCGCCATCGAGGGCGGGGCCGTTGCGGGGGTGGAGGCGGAAGCCTCGTACGAACTCGGTCACTGGGTGCTCCCGGTGGGCTGGGCCGCGCGCCAGGCGGCGGTACGGAGTTGGTGAACGTCGTTCCGGCGGACGCGGTTGCCGCCGTGGCTGGTGCACAGCTGGCCGGCCTCGCTGCCGCAGGCGGGGCAGGGCACGGCGAGAGCGGGGAAGCGGGTAGGGCGCTCGGGCATCGTCAGACCGCCTTGCCGGTCGCTGCGCGCCACGCCTGGACGACGTCGCCCGGGACGTTGCCGCGGTTCGGGACGGTGTGCCCGTTCTTGCGTGCCCACGCCCGCACCGCCGCCTGGTCGATGCCGGACGCCTTCCGCCTCGGGCGCAGCTGTTCCTTGCGGGCCCGTACGGCCTTCAGTTGCTGCAGGAGTTGCTGCTCCTCGGCGTCGGCCTGGGCGATCTGTTCGGCATCCGCGTACAGGGCGCGCAGTTCCGCGAGGAGGGTTCGGACCTGTTCGCCCTTGCGCGCGACGCCCTTCACGTCGTGATCGACAGCCCACGAAATGAGCTTGCCGACGGGGAGCGGAACCTCGCCGGTGGACGGGGTGCCCTGCGAGGGTCGGGGGCTGGGTACGGAGTTGAGCATCGGTTCCTCCAGAGGTGTTCAGCGGTGGGCTGGTGCTCGCCGGGCGCTGCGCCAGCGGACGACGGTGCGGGGCGAGACCTGGGTGATGCGGGCAATGTCGACGGCGGTCAGTCCGCGGTCGGTCAGGGCGAGGCCGAGCAGGACCCGCTCGCGGCGGGTCATCCCGGGCGGCATCCGGCGGGCACAGGCGGCCGCCTCCACGTCGTCCAGGTCGGCCGTCGTCCACTGGTTGAAGTCGAAGTCGCGGTAGAGGCGCCACCGCGCATAGTGCTTCCAGCACAGCGTGGACCGGCGGCCCGGCGGGCGAGGACACCGAGGGGCGCGGCACCGCGCGGCCGCGGTCACTGCTGCCGCTCCTTCGGCTGGGCGGGGCGCCTCGGCGGCGGGCTGCTGCAGGTGGCGTGGTGGGGCATGGCCTGCCACTCCCCGGGCCGGATCTCCGGCCGGGCCTGGGTGATGCTGCGGACGTACAGCACCCCGTCCGGACCCTGCATCACGGCAAGGTTCCCGGCCCCCGTCGGCTCGGCGTCGACCGGCTGCCGCCGACCGTTGGCCGTGGTCAGCGCCCAGCAGATCGGTGCGCGGCAGCTGCGGCAGGTGGTGATGTGGTGGCGGCTCGGCTTCATGCGGGTGTCCCTTCGGGGTTGTCGAGCGCGTTGAGGTGCGGGAGGACCAGGGCGTGGCCGTAGAGGTACGTGGCCTTGGCCCTGCCGTGGTCGCGGATGGCCTGGCGGATCGCGGCCGGCGTTGCGGCCGCCCGCAGCTGCTCCCGTGAGTCCGGGTCCGGTGGTGGGCAGCTGCTCGCGGCCGGGCGGGCGGGCGCCGACCACCGCGGCGGCAGCGGCGTCGGCGGGTCGGGCGGCTGCTCCTGGACCACGGCCTCCTGCTGCGCCCGGGCGGCCCGTTCCTGAGCGTTGTCGGCGCAGACGGCGCAGTCCTGGCCGGTGTGCCAGGTGACGCCGGACTCGCAGGCGGCCAGGCCGCATCCGTGGCGGGGTAGCCCGGCGCCGAGGATCCACCGGCCGACGTCACCGCCGTGCGGCGCCTCCGTGGACGCCCAGCGGCGCGTCAGCCGGGCCGTCAGGCGCTCCATGCCGACACCGGCCTCGAGCTGGCGGCCGATCTCGTGACCGATGCGGCGCATGACGTACGTCCGGATCCCGGGGAGCTCGTGGCGTACCGGGTCCAGGACCGACCAGACCCTCGAGGAGAGGTTCAGACCGGGTCCGGCGTAAGCCCGGGGCGTGCCCCCGCCGTTGTTGCTGCGCTTTTCCACAGGCTGGGGCCCGTAACTACCCGCGTCTCGCCTACGGCGGATACCCAAGGCGGCCGTCTCGTTCGTCAAGGGTCGGTCAGTCGTGGTGTCTTCCCTAGACGTGAGGGATCCGTCGCAGCTGTCGGGACCCGATCCGTCATGGATGTCAGGGGCCGCGTCCTCGAGCTGGACGGCCTGCAGCGGGTGGCGGTGGGCCTCGTAGGCGTGGCGACCCTGCAGGCCCTGCCGCTCGTGCACGGTGATCCACCCGGTGGCGGCGAGCTCGGCGACCAGGCGCGCGGCCTGGCGCTCGCCGAGGTGTTCGCCGGCCTGCTTGCCGGAGTGGTGGTAGAGCATCGCGCCGAGGTCCCCGACCGCCAACGGCTGGTTGCGGACGGCGGCGTACGCGACGAGGGCGTAGAGGCGCAGCAGGCGCGGAGAGAGGGCCTCGGCGGCCCGTACGGGGATCCACACGAAGTGCTCGTCCGGGCCGGCCTCGCGGACGACGCGGTGGGCGGACTGGCCGCGGCCGCCGGGCAGGGTGCGCCGGGTCGTGATGACCTCGGCCAGGCCGTCGACGTCGTCCGGGGTGGCGAGGTCGCGCAGGCCGCGTTCGGCCTCGGATTTGGACATGCCGAGGTACTCGGCGAGGACGGACACCTTCGCGGTGCACCCCTCGGGGCGCATGGCGAGCGCTGCGATTTTGATGTAGACGCTCAGGGCCGAATCACGGTACTGAGCGCCTACAACGATGCGCAGAGGCACGCGAACGCGAAGACCGCCACCGGCGTACGGCCGTGCTCCGGCGGCCGCGCGGGGCGGCTGCGGGCACGGCGCAGCAGCAGCGGGGGCTGCTGCGTACGCGACGGCGGCGGTCAACGAGTTCTCCAGGGTGAGGGGATGGTCAGGTGCGGGAGGTCCAGGCGGTGACCGCAGTCCGAACGCTGTCGGCCGGGTGCCAGTGCGGGGCGTGGCCCTCGGGCACCGGCTCGTCCGCGAGGAGCGCACGGGCGGTAGCGGCTACGGCGCCCGGGTCGGAGTACAACCCGAGCCTCGGCAGGAACTCGGGCTCGGTGTTGCCGCCCTCGGGCCGGGGCCGGGCGTACTGCCACTGTTCGGCCGGGTGATCCCAGAAGAGGAACAGGCCGTCCTGGCCGTCCTCGTCGTCCTCATCCACCCGGGTGTCGTCCCAACCGATGACGGCGGTGAGCATCGTGGTGCATCCCGCGTCATCGCCGGTGGCGTAGGGGTCGGTCTCGGCGTCCGACGTCCACCACTGGTCCGGTTCCAGGCCGGCCGCAATGAGGGCGTCGATGACGGCGGTGATGTAGGGGGCGTGGGGCGGTTCAGACATCAGGAGCTCCTGCTCAGGCATCGGTGGTCCGTTCCGTGGTGGTGAGCTGGGCGGCGTGCTGGCGGCGCAGGCGGTCCAGCAGCAGTTCCGGGATGGTGAGGATGAAGTCGGCCGTCTCGTACCGGTCCGTCTCGCGGGCCTTGCGGACCCAGCCGCGCTGGCGCAGCGTCGTGAGGGCGACCGCGACCTGCCCGGCGTGGAGGCCGGTGTCGTGGACGAGGCCGACGATGCGGGGCTGCTGGTGGGGCGGGATGTGTCCGGCCTCGTCCGCGCGGACCATCAGGGCGTACGCGACGAGCTGGTGGCGGGGGTTGAGGCGCGCGTTGTCGATACCGGCCCGGTACAGCTGCTGGAACGTGGGGGCCGGGACCGGGCGGTGGGCGGGCATGTTCGCCGGGCTCGGGCGGCGAGGTGCGGCAGTGCTCACGGCTGCTCCTGTTCTGCGGGTGGTTCGGGGGTGAGCTGGTTGAGGTAGGACCCGGCGGGCCAGCCGGGGCCGGGCTGGGGCTCCGGCCGGCCCGCGAGGGCGGAGGGGGTGTGGCGGTCGCAGCACCACCCACGCGGGTAGAAGCGGGCGTACCGCAGGCCGTGCGGCGGGACATCGCCGCACGGCCGTACGGACCCGCTCACCGGCCGGAGTAGGTCCGGTGGCAGCGGCGGCAGACCAGGCGCCCGGACGCGGTGATGTCGTGCGGTCGCTGCATGTGCCCGCACTTCAGCGAGTCGCACTGAAGGCGCAGGGCGCTGTCGAGCGGGGCGCCGGTCCGGTCGCCGTCGGGGCCGGCCGTCGGGCCGCGGTGCCCTCGGGTGTAGGTGCTGAGCAGGATCAGGACCGCGGCGCCCGCGAGGATGGGGCCCCAGAGGAGGACGTCCTCAAGCATTGGCCACCTCCTGCGTCTGCGGGGCGGGGATGGCGCGGACCTCGGCGAGCGCGATGCCGTACGTGGCGCACAGCCCCGAGCACCAGACGCGGTCCGGGTCCGACGAGCCGAAGACGCCGGTGCGGGCCCAGCCGGTCGGCACGGCGTCCTCGAGGAACTCGTCGGCGACGGTGCCGCACAGCGGGGTGGTGCACGTGCCGGGGGCCACCGGGTGGAGGCCGAGACGCGGCAGGTTCTCCATGACGTCGGCGGGCTCGTTCTTCTTCTTGCGCGGGGGCCGGTTCGTCGGCGGCGAGTTGAACGGGGCCATGGGTCAGCCCTCCTTGCGGTGGTGTGCGGTGCGGGTGATGTGCCGGTCGGCGATCCAGCCGATGACGATGACGGCCAGGTCCATGAGGCCGAGGGCGATGAGCGTGAGGAGTAGTGCGTCCTCGGTGGTCACTCGTCGGCGTCCGGGTCGTACGAGGCCGCAGCCTCGAGCGGGGTGACGGTGTAGCCGGTGGAGACGCGCTCGCCATCGACCAGCACGTCCAGCTCGAGGACGGCGGGCTCCTGGTCCTCCTCGTCGGCCTGCCACTCGAAGAACACGGAGACGCGCCCCGCGAACTCCCGGGAGACGAGCGCCTCGCAGTGCTCCTGCGCGGCCTCGGCCGTGGTGTACAGGCCGACGCGGATCGAGTCGTGCTCGGCCCGGTACACGAGCAGGTCGGCGTCGGGTCCGGCCGGCAGACCGGCGAGGAGGCTGATGCCTTCCACCCAGGACCGCACCTCGGCGACGTCGCCCTGGACGACGGCCTCGCCGAGCTCGTCCAGGGCCTGCAGGATGCGCGCCCCGGTCGGCTGCTCGCGCAGGGCCCGGGCCAGCGCGACGAGGACGGTGGTGCGGGCTGCAGTGACCTCGGCCCCGGCTGGGGTGGTCTTCTGCAGCTCGGTGCCGATGCGGTGCAGCAGCCCGGCGAGCGACCCGGACCAGGTGTCCCGGATGCTGTGCCCGTAGGGGGCGTAGGCGTGCTCGACGGTGATGCGGGTGAGGTCGGGGCGGGCGCCGGGGACGGTGCCGAGGATGGCCGCCGCGATGGTGTTGTGCGTGGTCGTCATGACGACCTCCCGCGGAGGCGGTTGATGATCCGGGCGAAGACGAGCGGCGTGGGCGTCGGCTCTTCCGCCTTGGCCTCGGCGGCCGTGCAGGCCGGGGTGTCGATGGCGGCCACAGCCTCGGCGTGGGTGACCGGGCGGGGCGCGGGGATCAGCGGGCCGGACTCCCAGTAGATGTCGTCCAGGCGTCGCGGGGTGTCCGCGCGGGTCTGCATGAGGGGCATGCCGTCGTGGTCGGTGGCGCGGGTCCAGGACCAGCGGGCGCCGTAAACGTCGATCTGCTCACGGGCCAGGTCGACGGCGAAGTCGAAGGCGAGGTCGGTCGTCTTGACCTCGGCCTCGCCGAACTCGGCGGCGGCGTTGAGGGTGAAGGTCGTCATGCCGCACCGCCCGCGAGGTCCGAGAGGCTGTAGACGACGGCGGTCTTGGTCGGGGCGATGCCCGCGGGGTCCTGCTCGGTCCGGGCCTGCTCGTACGTGAGCGGCAGGCCGTAGCCCATCAGCACCAGGGGCACGCCCCGGACGATGGTGGTCGCGTGGAGCCAGGCGCCCTCGGCGTAGGCGTGGAGCTCGACGGCGGCCGGCGGAATCTGCAGCGCGGTGCGCCACGCGTCGAACGCGTCGGGGGTGTCCGCCTGCAGGTCGATGACGGCGCCCTGGCCCAGCACGGTGTACGGAGCGGGGAGGTGCGGGAAGGTCTTGGCCAGGTAGGTCACGGCCTCGATCGCGGGGAGGAGATCCGCGAACGTGCCGGTGGGTACGGGGGCGGTATTGTCTGTGGTCACGGTGACCTCGATTTCTGAACTCGTTGAGGTATGCCGGGTGATGAAGGGGCTGTCGCGGACCGTGCAGGGTCCGGGCGGCCCCTTGGTCGTGATCAGGCCGCGCGCTGTACGGGGCGCTTCGCGGTGGTCACGGGGGCGGCGGTGCGGTGGAGCACCGACAGGGCAGTGATCTCGTCGGCCGTCAGCTGGCAGGTGGGGCAGAGCACCGGGTCCACGTCGTGGACGCACTGCTCGTTCCATCCGGCCTGGAACGCCTCAGCGGCGTTGCGGCAGATCACGATGCGCTCGCCAGGCTCGGGGCGTACGGGCCGTCTACGGGTACCGCGCGGCCGGTGGGCTCCCAGAGGACGAGGAGGTCTACGCCGATGGTGCGGGCGATGGTGTAGGCGACCTGGTCGGGTTGTGTCCGGACGACGCCGGTCAGCAGGTGGTCGATAGTGCTGTGCGGGATGCCGGCGGCGGCCGCCAGCGCGCGGCGGCTGATGCTGGCTCCGGTTCCGGTGCGCTGCATGAGCTGGTTCAGCAGCTCGGGGTTGACCAGCCGAAAGCGCTGTTTCGCAGGATCCATGTACGACCTCTTGGGCGGTGTGCCTAAAAACTTGGGCAGGGCCAATGTCGCATGGGTTGGGCAGTGTGTCCAGTTTCTTGGGCACGGGCCGCATCGGAATTCGGTCACATCTCGTTGTGTGTATGGCGCCCGACGCCCAGAAACCTGGACACTATGGCCAGGGGGATGCGAGTCCCCGTGTCATGAGCTGCAACGATGCTGCACATGCATCATTGATCACTTGGGCACCCGGACGCCCCACGCCCCCAGGACAGAGGATGGTCATGGCTGACGAGACAGCCCCCCGTACGGATCTCGCCGACCTGGCGCGAACTCGCATGGACGAGCTCGCCCTGTCGTACCGAAGAGCCTCCGAGCTCGCTGTTGACCCGGAGCAGCCGGAGCTCGGCTCGCTCTGGACGCGCGGCACGTTGGAGAACCTGGTGAAGGGCAAGGCGATCAAGGCTCCGGGGCCGGCCGAGCTGCGAGCCCTGCATGTGGCCTTGCAGGTCCCCTTGCGTCTCGTCCAGGACGCGGCCGCTGGTCAGTTCTTCGGGGTTGACACCATCTGGGCCGAGGATCCGGACACCCGGCTCATGGTCCGCCACTACCAGTCGCTCAGTCCGGAGGACCGGGAGCGCCTGCGGGCGATCGCGGAAGCGTGGGGCAAGCCCAAGCCGTAGTCACTTCTGGTTAGTTTTACGTAACTGCTGGTCCGAAAGTGACCATCGGTGCATGATGGGTCACCTGCCTGGGGGGCGGAAGTAAAGGCTCCGTATCGCACGCTGCCATTCGAACTAAGGTGCGTATTGTGCGGTGAGCTACAGGGGCCAGGCACGGGGAGGTACAGACGCATGAGCGACGGCGCAACGAAGGCACCTGCAAAGATTCGGTTCCAGGTGGTGCCCATGGATGCCCTGCCGTCGGGCAGGGCCTGCCGCGTAGACGAGATGGACGGGCTGATCGTCGCCAGCATCGGCGCGAAGCACGGCACCCCCGCTCTGTGCGACGAGCTCACGCTGCTCCACGAAGCGCTGATGGCGCAGGGCCGGTGGGAGCAGACGCCCTGTTCGAACACGGACCGAATCGACCAGCCAGCCGAGGGGCTCGAGATGGCCTCGATCGCCTGGGAGCAGGTCTCAGCTGACGTGCTGCCGTCGAACGCGCTCGCGGCCCCCGTGGAGCGCGAGGGCGCGCTGGTCTGGCTCCTGAACGAGCAGCATGCCTCCAAGCAGCTGTGCGCCGAAATCTCCGATTACGGCCGCCGGATCGGCGGCGACGGGCTGTGGCGTCAGCACTGGCCCGACGCCTGATGTCCCGGTTACGACGGGGCCGCTCCTGACCGTCGGTCGGACCGTACCCGGATCACGCGGACCGCGTCCGTGTCGAACCCCGGGCCCCGGCGGGCGGTCGGGAGCACGATGACCCCGTAGAGGGCCCGCACAGTGGCTGACCGTACGTCGACCGGCGTCTCCTCCCACCGCTCCTGCGTGATGCCGGCCATACGTCCCAGAAGCCGCTGCGTCGCCGACGACGCGAGCCGTTCGCGCGCCGCCCGGATCTTCTCATCGAAGGAGGCCAGGGCGAGCAGTGCCATCCCTGCGTCGACCTCCGGGTGGTCGGCGAGCGCTGCCAGCTGCTGGCGGACCTCGCTCCGTCGGCGCTCCAGGGTGGTGACCTCGTCGGCCAGGCCGGGGTTCTCGGCGGACGCTGTGAGCTCCGCCAGGAACCGCGGATCGTTGAGGAGCCTGACGGCCTGGCCGCTCACGTAGGCGTCCAAGTGCTCGACGTTGCGTCCCACCGCGCGGCAGGCGGGACAGTAGTAGATCCGGGACGCCTTGCGGTTCCGGCCGCCCGTCGGCTTGGTGATCAAATAGCCGCCGCAGTTGCAGCACTGCGCGCCGCCTTTCCCCGACAGGAGGTAGCGGCGCTCCCGTCCGCCGTTAACCGCCCGCTCGGCGCTCTCGCGGTACAGAGCTCGCACGCTCTCCCACGTCTCACGGGGGAGGAACCCGTCCCAGGCCGCGTCATAGAGCTCGCCGTCGTGCTCGATCAGCCCGGCGGCCCGGGCCGAAGTCAGCAAGTTCCGCAGGGACTTCGCGATCCACGGGTTTCCCTCGGTGGTGGTACAGCGCGTGTTCAGCCAGCGCAAGACGCCGGCCTGCGACTGCCCCGCTAGGAGCCGGTCGGCTGCGTCCACTGCGAGCGCGGCCTCCTCGGGTACCTGCTGGGTCGTGTCGTAGACCGACGTCTCCACCCACTGGCCGTCGGGCCCGGGCTCCTTCCGCACGCCCACCAGCACACCGAAGCCGAACGGCCGGCGGCCGCCCACTTGGGTGAGCCCTCTTTCCCGCCGGGCGGTGAGCGCGCGCAGCACTCGGCGAGAGGTATTGTCCGATTCGCGGCACGCCTGCGCCGCCTCGATACGCAGGATGAACCGGTCGTCGGGGCTGTCGAGATCCCGGGTGCCTGACGGGCTGGCGACGCGTAGCCCTTGCTGATCCGAGATGCTGATCAGCTTCTCGAGGTCGTACGGCTGCCGAATGAGGCGGTCGCCGTGGTAGACGAGGAGCCCGTCGATCTCGCGGGCTTCGACGGACTTCAGCATGCGGTCCCACTGGGGCCGCCGCCGGTTCCGCTGCCAGGCGCTGCGGGAGTTATCCGGGAAGATGTGCGCCTCGGAGATGCGCCAGCCGAGGCGCTCGGCGAGGGCCCGGCAGTCGGCCTCCTGCCGCTCGACCTTCTCGAGCGAGCCGTCCGGGGCGTAGGACAGGCGGCAGTAGATCCCCGCCGTCTGGGGCGGGCGCTGCAAGGTGTACGGCATGCCCAAGAGTGTAGGTGTCTGCTGGGCATTTAGGGAGCTCCTGGCCGCCCTGAACACGGGACATGAGGGAGGCTCCGGGACTGTCCATGCCAATGCTGCCGGGCATGTTCCGGCACGGTTGGAGGCGCTGGGAACCGCGGCGGGACTCGACCGGCTGGCGCTGCACAGTCAGCTGGCGGCGGCTCTGTCGGTAGTGGTCCACCTCGTCCGGGACCGGGCGGGGCGCAGACGGATCGCGGACATCCATGTGCTGGAGCGGGACGCGGCCGGGCTGGTGCTGACCGTTCCGGCTCTGCGGTGGGGCGTCACGGGCTTCGAGCGGGAGCGGGGCTGGGAGCGGCTGCATGAACTCATCGGGGATGCGTTGTGACCGGGAGCGCGGCACGGGTCGGGGTCCCGGACGTGGTGCACGCCGCAGCACTGTGTGCGGCGATGGCCGCGTGGCTGGCGGTGATGGGCCGTAGCCGGCCGCTGCGCAGGGCGCGGGCGTTGCTGACCGACGGGGGCGAGCGGTCGCCGGGCGGGGAGAGGTGGTGGAAGGCCCGCGGCCGGATCGAGGAGCGGCTGAGAGGGCGGTGGGAGTGGCTGTGTCTCCCGGTGGCTTCGGTGCCGGCGGCGCTCGGACAGTCCGTACTGCCGCTGCTTGCGGGTGCCGCCGCCGTTCCCCTGGCACGGAGATGGTTGCGGAAGAGGCGGTCGTGCAAGGAACGGGAGGCCAGGGCGAACGGAGTGGTGGATCTGTGCGGTGCGCTGGTCGGTGAGCTGAGGGCCGGTCGCGAGCCCGGGGAGGCGCTGCTTGTAGCGGTGCGCGGCACGGACGGCATGGGCGAAACCGGTTTCCGGGTGTCGGCCGCCGCGCGGTTCGGGGGTGACGTGCCGCGAGCACTCGTCCAGGCAGCGGAGGAACCGGGGCTGGACGGGCTGGCTGGAGTGGCCGCCTGCTGGCGGGTGGCGGTGGGCAGCGGCGCCGGGCTTGCGGCGGGCCTGGGCCGGCTGGAAAGCGCCCTGCGCGCCGAGCGCCGTCAGCGGGACGAGCTGCGAGCACAGCTGGCTGGGGCATGGTCGACGGTCGGGGTGCTCGCCCTGCTCCCCGTGCTCGGTCTGGGGCTCGGTGCCGCGCTGGGCGCGGACCCGTTGAGGGTGTTGTTGCACAGCACCGCCGGCCTCGTCTGCCTGGTGACCGGCGGCCTGCTGGAGGCGTGCGGTCTCCTCTGGGCTGCCCGGATCGTCCGGTCGGGGGAAGTGGGATGAGCGCATCGGCCGACGGGGGTGTCCAGGCGGCGGCAGCCGTCGGGGTCGCGTTGTGCGTGTATGCCCGAGTGGTCCTTCCGCTGACGCGGCGGCAGGCCGGCCGGCGGGTGCGGCGTCGGGGCGAGCACCTTCTGGCGGTGGGGCGGGCGGTTCCCGGGGGCCGGACGGGCCCCTTCCGGCAGTCCGGACCCCGGGCGGGCCCGGCCTTCTCCGCCGCCTCGGTCAAGCAGTGGGTGGTGCTGTCGGCGGTCGTGCTGGCGGGGTGGTTCCTCGTGGGCGGCCCGGTGGGATGGGCGGTCGGCCTGGGGTCGGCCTATGGCACCCGGCGATGGCAGCGAAAGGGGCTCGGACGCGCCGCGCGAATTGCCGCCGAGACAGAAGCCCGAGCGGCGGAAGCGGCACGACAACTGCCCATGGCGGCGGACCTGCTGGCGGCCTGCCTCTCCGCCGGCGCCGGCCCGGTGGAGGCGGCCGAGGCGGTGGGTGAGTCCCTGGGTGGTTCGGTGGGCGATCAGCTCGCCCGGACGGCGGCGGAGATCCGGCTCGGCGGAGACCCGGCTGTCGCCTGGGGGAGGTTCGGCGAGATACCGGGAGCCGCCGCCCTGGCCGGCTGCCTGGACCGGGCGGGATCGACCGGTGCCCCAGCGGCGGAGCCGGTGGCCCGGATCGCTGAGGCACTGCGGGCCGAGCGGGCGAGGGCGGCCTCGGCGCGGGCGCAGCGGGCCGCCGTGATGGTCACCGCGCCCGTGGGGCTCTGCTTCCTCCCCGCGTTTCTGGCGGTGGGGGTGGCGCCCGTGGTCATCGGGCTGGCCGGTGGCCTGCTTCAACCGGCGTAGTCCGGAAGCAAAGACGTGGGACCAGTTCAGTCGTGTACGTAACCGATGTGTCGGGGGTTTGAAGTGATGCGCAAGATCAAGAAGTGGACGCGGTTTGTGGTCCGTCTCGCACGGTCCCGGGCAGACAGCGGAATGACGACGTCCGAGTACGCGGTGGGCACGATCGCGGCCTGTGCGTTCGCCGCCGTGCTCTACAAGGTCGTCACCAGCGCGGCGGTGATGTCCCAGTTGCAGTCGCTGCTGAAGGGCGCGCTCGATGCGAAGTTCTGAGGCTGGTGCGAGGGCGGCGGGGGCCGGGCCCGGAGGCCGGCCGAGCCGAGCGGGGAACGCACGGTGCAGGGGCTTCGTGCCGGACGGCAGGCGGCTCGGCGATCGGGGAGCGGTGACGGCGGAGGCCGCCATGGTGATCCCGGTGCTGGTGGTGTTCGCCCTGGCCCTGCTCTGGGCGCTGATGGCTGCGTCAGCCCAGATTCGTTGCGTGGACGCGGCCCGCGCCGGCGCCCGTGCCGCAGCCCGTTCGGAGCCGGCGCCCCAGGTGCGGGAGGCCGCTCTTTCCGCGGCGCCGAGCGGGGCTTCGGTCGAGGTGGAGCGGGCCGGAGCGCTGTGGCGGGTGACGGTGGTGGCCCCGACCCCTGGGCCCGGGCGCCTCGCCGCGGCGCTGAGGGCGGAGGCGGCGGCCGCGGCCGAGGACGCGCCGGTCCCTGCCGCCGCAACCGCCGCGGGCGGGCCGAATCCGGCGGTGGACCGGGGCGACCGGTGAGGGGGAGAGGCCGGCGTCGGTGGATCGGAGCCCCGGTCCGATGGTGGGGCCGGCGACGGGCGCCGGTGGGGGATCAGGGGCTGGTGACTGTGTGGGCGGCGGTGACCACGGTGACGCTGTGCACCGTGTTCGCGGTGGTTCTGGCGCTCGGACAGGTGGTGGCGGCTCGGCACCGGGCCGGGGGTGCGGCCGATCTGGCGGCGCTGGCGGCGGCGGACCGGGCGCTGGAAGGCGTGGAGCCGGCCTGCGCGTCGGCCGAGGAGGTGGCCAGGGCCCAGGGGGCGGAGGTGGTGCGGTGCGCGGTTTTGGGGGAGGTCGCCGATGTGACGGCCCGGGTGCGGTTCGGGCCGTATGCGCCGGAGGTCAGGTCCCGGGCGGGACCGCCGGAGGGGGGTCCCGCGGCGGGCGTGCCTCCGCCCGGTGCGGGGCGGGATCAGCCGGGCGGCCGGGACCGGATGCAACCGGCGGGCCCGAGCCCTCCGGCGTAGCGCCCGATCCTTCGCCCTGGCATCCCGGCGTGGCGGTCACGCCCCCGCAGGAGGGGCGGGGCCTTCGTCCTCGGGCGTCCCGCCCGTCGCGGGCCGGAGGAGCTCCGTGAGGAGCCGGACGGCACCTCGTTTGTGCAAGGGGTCGTTGCCGTTGCCGCACTTGGGGGACTGGATGCAAGAGGGGCAGCCCGCATCGCACTCGCAGGACGCGATGGCCAGGCGCGTGGCCGACAGCCACTCGCGGGCGGTGTGGAAGGCGCGCTCGGCGAATCCGGCGCCACCCGGGTGGCCGTCGTAGACGAAGACCGTCGGCAGCAGGGTGTCCGGGTGCAGCGGGACGGACACCCCGCCGATGTCCCAGCGGTCACAGGTGGCGAAGAGCGGCAGCATGCCGATCGAGGCGTGCTCGGCGGCGTGGAGCGCGCCGCCGAGGATCTCGGGGTTGATCCGGGCGGCGTCGAGCTGGTCCTCGGTCACCGTCCACCAGACGGCACGAGTGCGCAGGGTGCGGGGCGGCAGGTCCAGCTTGGTCTCTCCGAGCACCTCTCCGGTGATCAGCCTGCGACGGAGGAAGGAGACGACCTGGTTGGTGACCTCGACGGACCCGTAGCAGAGGCGGCCGTCCCCCCAGGGGATCTGGGTGTCGGTGTCCAGGACGGCGATGGAGGTGGTGTCGCGGGCGGTGGTCGAGTACGGCGGGTCGGCCTGTTCGACCAGGGCCACGGAGTCCTCCAGGTCGAGCTTCCGGACCAGGTAGGAGCGGCCCTGGTGGAGGTGGACGGCGCCCTCGTGGACGGCGCTGTGGGCGGCGGACTCGTCGACGGTGCCCAGCAGCCGGCCGGTGCCCTCCTCGACGATCTGGACGGGGCGACCGCCTTCACCCCGGATGTCGGTGAGGTCGGCGGCGCGCTCGCGTCGGGTCCAGTGCCAGCCGGACGGCCGTTTGCGGAGCAGCCTGGCGGTCTCCAGCTGGGGGAGGAGCCCGGGTGCGGCCGGACCGAAGAGCTGGAGGTCGTCATCGGTGAGCGGCAGCTCCGCGGCCGCTGCGCAGAGATGGGGGGCGAGGACGTACGGGTTGTCCGGGTCGAGGACGGTCGACTCCACCGGCTGCTCGAAAAGGGCCTCGGGGTGATGGACGAGGAAGGTGTCCAGCGGATCGTCGCGGGCCACCAGGATGGCTAGGGCGCCCTGCCCCGCCCGGCCGGCCCGGCCCGCCTGCTGCCAGAGCGATGCCCTCGTCCCCGGGTAGCCGGATATGACGACGGCGTCCAGCCCGGACACGTCGATGCCCAGCTCGAGGGCGGTGGTGGCGGCGAGGCCCAGGAGGCTGCCTGAGTGCAGAGCGCGTTCCAGGGCGCGGCGTTCCTCGGGGAGGTACCCGCCGCGGTAGGCGGCGACCCGGGACGGCAGGGTGCGGTCGACCTCGGCGAGGCGCTCCTTGGCGATGACGGAGATCAGCTCGGCGCCGCGCCGGGAGCGTACGAAGGCGACCGAACGGACGCCCTGGAGGGTGAGGTCGGTGAGCAGGTCGGCGGTCTCGGCCGTGGCGGTCCGGCGTACGGGGGCGCCCCTCTCACCGTGCAGCTCGGTCAGCGGGGGCTCCCACAGGGCGAAGACGAGTTCGCCGCGCGGGGAGGCGTCGTCGGCCACCTCCGTGACGGGGAGACCGGTGAGGCGGCCGGCCGCGACGGCGGGCTCGGCGGAGGTGGCGGACGCGAGGAGGAAGACGGGATCGGAGCCGTAGCGGGCGCAGAGGCGGCGGAGCCGGCGCACCACCTGGGCGACGTGGGAGCCGAAGACGCCCCGGTAGGTGTGGCACTCGTCGATGACGACGTAGCGCAGGGACCGAAGGAAGGAGGACCAGCGGGGGTGTGACGGGAGGATGCCCCGGTGCAGCATGTCGGGGTTGGTGAGGACGTAGTTGGCGTACTGGCGCACCCACTCGCGCTCCTCGACCGGCGTGTCGCCGTCGAAGACGGCGGGCCGGATGCCGTTGCCCAGTGGGGTCGCGAGCGTCTTGACCGATCGCCGCTGGTCGGCCGCCAGGGCCTTGGTCGGGGAGAGGTAGAGCGCGGTGGCGCCGCGCCCGTTCGGGGCCTCCGAGCCGTCCAGGAGGGCGCTGAGGACCGGGGTGAGGTACGCCAGGGACTTGCCGGACGCCGTTCCGGTGGCGATCACGACGGACGTGCCGTCCAAGGCGTGCTCCGCGGCGGCCGCCTGATGCGCCCAGGGGTGCTCGATGCCGGCCTTCTGGATGGCGGCGATCACTTCCGGACGGATGCGGTCGGGCCAGACTGCATGGGTTCCCGCACGCGGGGGCAAGTGCTCCGTATGAGTGATGCGCGCGGACCGGCCCGCCCCTGCGGCGAGCCGGTCGAGGACCATGTCGGGAGAGGGGCGGGAGCCCCCACTCCCCGGGGGTCGACTGGGGCGTTGATTCTTGGCCATCGGCACCGAGTGTGTCACTGGCGAGGCGGACAATGGTCCGAAGGCGTCGTGCATGGCTGCCGGTAAGTGATTGAATGCCATCGCGGCTGGCGATCCGTCCCCCGGCTCCGTCGGGGAGACCGAGGGGCGACCGCTCGATAGCAAGGTGCTGGAGGATCCGTGGACCTGTCCTTGTCGACTCGCAATGTGTCCGGCCCTGGTGGCGACCGTACGGTCGTCGAGGTCGGTGGCGAGATTGATGTGTATACCGCGCCCAAGCTGCGCGAGCAGTTGGTCGAGTTGGTGAATGACGGCAGCTACCACCTGGTTGTCGACATGGAAGGCGTCGACTTCCTCGACTCCACCGGCCTCGGCGTGCTCGTGGGCGGCCTGAAGCGGGTGCGGGCCCATGAGGGCTCGCTGCGCCTGGTGTGCAACCAGGAGCGCATTCTCAAGATTTTCCGGATCACCGGTCTGACCAAGGTGTTCCCCATCCACACCACGGTCGACGAGGCCGTCGCGGCCACCGACTGACATCCGGTCCGGCGCCGGGCCGGTTTGTGCCGGTCCGGTGGCGGGCGGGCCGCGGCGGCTCCGGAGGGAGCCTGCCGGGGCGGGCTGCCTCTGTACCGCCGTGAGCGGTGCGGTGCGCCATGGCTGCCGGGATCACCCGGTTGGCGGTCCCTGGCCGGTTTATTTGTCAGCCGTCCGACCGTCCGGGAGGGCCGCTCCGGTGCCGGGAGCCGACGCCCGCAGGTCTAGCCGGGGCCGCGGTCTGGCCCAGGCATGCACATACGTACGTTCGAGGGGGATCGCATGGCCACCGTTGAACTCCGCTTCAGCGCCCAGCCCGAACACGTCAGGACCGCCCGTCTCGTGGCGGCGGCCGTGGCGCGCAGGGCCGGAGTCGACGAGGCCGTGCTCGACGAGGTCCGCCTCGCCGTGGGCGAGGCGTGCAGCCGTGCCGTCGGTCTGCACCGTAGCCACGGCATCACGGCTCCTGTCATGGTCCGCCTGATCGAGGAGGAGAAGGCGTTCGCCATCGAGGTCGGGGACGAGGTGCCTGGCCCCGGCGCCGACGGATCCGTTCCCGGCGGCGTCTCCGGGCGACGCGGCGCCACCTCCGGCGGAGGGCTTGACGAGCCCGAGTCCGAGGCCGACGACGAGGACGAGATGGGCCTCGCGGTCATCAGCGGTCTCGTTGACGACGTGGAGGTCCGGTCCGGTGCGGACGGCGGCGTGATCCGGATGAGCTGGCCGAAGACGCCGGTCACCGTCCTGCCCTGAGGGGTGCCGGTGCGCTTCGTGGGCGACGCGTGCTCAGTTCCTGTGCGGTCACGGTTTTCTGACGTCGTGCCTGATCGGCCTATCTCCCCGCGAGGGTGAAGATTCGTTCGCGTGTTCGCCTCGGTGAGGGCTGTCCGGGTGAGTTGCGTATCCCTCATTTCCCTTGATGCAAATGGCTACAAAAGCCTGCCTATCGGACGCCTGGCCCCCGGATGGAGCGCGTTCGGCGTGTAAGTTCCGGGGCCGAGAGCCTTGGAAGGGACCAAACCGGTGAACAAGAAGTTTGCAGCCGCGCTGTCCGGCGGTGCGGTACTCGTACTGGCACTGTCGGGCTGCAGCGACGACAGCGACGACAAGGTGAACGACTGGGCGAAGAAGGTCTGCGACCAGGTTCAGCCCCAGCTGCAGAAGATCGCGAACGCCAATGCGTCCATCCAGCAGCAGACCTCCGACAACAGCAAGCCCGCCGACGTCCAGAAGACCGACTCCGCGGCCTTCCAGCAGATCTCGCAGGCGTACAAGGCACTCGGGTCGGCCGTCGATTCGGCTGGGCCGCCGCCGGTGGGCGACGGCGAGACCACGCAGAAGGAGGCCGTGAAGGAGCTCAACGCCTCCTCCGCGGCCTACGCGAAGCTCCAGGAGAAGGTCGACGACCTGGAGACGAAGGACCAGGGCAAGTTCGCCGACGGACTCAAGGGCGTCGCGGAGGAGCTGAACAAGATCAGCACCAGCGGTGACCAGGCGCTGCAGAAGCTCCAGTCCGGCGAGGTCGGCACCGCGATGGCCAAGCAGGAGGGCTGCCAGAAGCCGACCGCCTCGGCGTCTCCCTCGGCCGGCTCGCCGGACGATTCCAAGCCCTCCGCCAAGCCTTCGAGCGAGCCCTCGAAGGAAGCGTCGCCCTCCGCGTCCACCGGCAAGGCGTAACCGGCCGGCCGGCGTCACGGCCCGCGGGGATGGGACGGCATCCGGGTGAGCGGCCCGGCCACCCCGGGGATGCCCGGTGCGGTGGCCGGGTCGCTGCCGTTGTCGGTGGGAGCCGTCACAATGGGGCACGTGAGTAAGACCAGCCTTTTCGCAGCAGACCTTCCCGCGGCGGACCACGCGCATCGGCTCCGCGACGCCCTGCTCGCGTCCGCGTTCACGGCCGATGGACTCCTCGACCTGCTCGGCGCGGCCGCCTATGCCGCGCTGGCGCGCAGCGAGACGGTCCCGGCAATGCGGGCCACGCGTGGCGACACGCCGCTCGACACGCTGGTGCGCCTTTTCCTCCTCCAGCGCCCCGTGCCCGTGGAGCGGGCGGCGGCGGTGCTCCCGCTGAAGGAGTGCGTGGCGGACGGCTGGCTGGCCGAGACGGCCGGGGAGGTGCGGGCGACCGTCGATGTGCGTCCGTACGGCGGCCCGGACGGCGAGGACTGGTTCATCGTCTCCGACCTGGGTTGCGCGGTGGGGGGCGCCGGCGGGATCGGCTCGCGCGACGAGGGCGTGGTCCTCGGCATCGGCGGGGCCTCCACCACTCTGGCCGGGATCACCGTCCGCAAGGCCGTCGGCTCCGCCCTCGATGTCGGTACGGGCTCCGGCATCCAGGCGCTGCACGCCGCGCAGCACGCCACCAGGGTCACGGCGACCGACCTCAACCCGCGCGCCCTCGCGTTCACCCGCCTCACCCTCGCCCTGTCCGGTGCCGCCCCGGCCGATCTGCGCGAAGGCTCGCTGTACGAGCCGGTCGGCGACGAGACCTTCGACCTGATCGTCTCCAACCCGCCCTTCGTCATCTCGCCGGGCGCCCGGCTCACGTATCGCGACGGCGGAATGGCCGGGGACGACCTGTGCCGGACCCTGGTGCGGCAGACCGGCGACCGTCTCAACGAGGGCGGTTTCGCACACTTTCTGGCCAACTGGGAGCACACCGAGGGCGAGGAGTGGCAGGACCGGCTGCGCACCTGGGTCCCGGAGGGGTGCGACGCCTGGATCGTGCAGCGCGAGGTGCAGGACGTCACGCAGTACGCCGAGCTGTGGCTCCGCGACAGCGGCGACCACCGCACGGATCCGGCGGAGTACGAGGCGCGGTACGACGCCTGGCTGGACGAGTTCGAGGCGCGGCGGACGAAGGGCGTCGGCTTTGGCTGGATCACGCTGAGGAAGTCCGCCCCGGCCGCCGCCGGAAATCCCTCCATCGTGATCGAGGAGTGGCCGCACGCGGTGGAGCAGCCGCTCGGCCCCGCGGTCGAGGCGCACTTCGCCCGCCTCGACTACCTGCGCGAGCAGGACGACGCCGCGCTCCTCGCCTCCCACTTCACCCTGGCTGCCGAGGTGGTGCAGGAGCAGGTGGGGCTCCCCGGGGCGGAGGACCCCGAGCATGTGGTGCTCCGTCAGAACCGGGGCATGCGCCGGGCCACCAAGGTCGACGCGGTCGGGGCCGGGTTCGCCGGCGTCTGCGACGGCTCACTCCCCGCCGGGCGGATCCTCGACGCCATCGCCCAGCTGATGAACGAGGACCCGGTGCTGCTCCGGGACCGCACCCCGCAGGCCATCCGGTTGCTGGTCGAGGAGGGCTTCCTGGAGCCGCTGCCCCCGGGCGGGCGGTGACCGGATGATCCGGATCTAGCCGGACGAGGCATCGCTCGGCGCGACCCGCATCGCGATCAGCCCGCTGTGGGACGCCTTCTGCAGCCTCCACCTCGTGATGCCGCACCGCCACCCCTCCCGGCCCTATGAGGAGTGGGTGGTCCGGGCCCGCGAGGTGCTGCGCGAGGACGGCCGGACGCATGCGGCTCGACGGCGTCCGGGCCGGACGGGTCGTCACCCGGGAACCCGCGCCGGAGGACGCCTGCATCGCGATCGTGGAGGAGGCGAACGAGCCCTTTCGTGCGGAACCCGCACCTCAGGAGCGCGGCTCCGAGGCGGACCGCCGCCTCGACGGTGAGGTCGCCGCATGACGCCCGCCCGGGCCCTGCGTCTGACCGCCGTCGGTGTGCGGACACACGTGTCGTACATGAGTCGTTCGCCGCTGGAGATCACCTTCGCCGTCCTCGTGCCCCTGGTCTGCGCGACGCTCTCCGTCTACCTCTTCCGAGCCGCCGACGACCCCGACCGGCTGCTGACCGCGGCCGTCGGAGCCGGGCTGATGGGCATCTGGTCCTCGGTCCTCTCCGGGTCCGGCGGGGCCGTGCAGAACCAGCGTTGGCTGGGAACCCTGGAGACGCTCGTCGCCTCGCCCACCCCGCTCTCCCTCGTCCTGCTGTCCATCACTCCGGCCACCGCGGTCATCGGCACTTACGCCATGGGCGCGACGGTGCTCTGGGGCGCCGTGCTCTTCGACGTGCCGCTGGACTTCGCACATCCGGTGTGACTGGACGCGTCCGGTCTCCTGGGTCCTGCCCACCACCTGGGGCTCCCGCGCGGTCCACGCGGCGACCCCTGGCGGGGCGGGCGCGGGCGAAGTGCTGGTCCCGATGGGCGCCGCCCTCGGGTTCGGTGTGTTCTACGCGCTGCTCGCCGTTCTCGTGCTGGGACGCGTCGAACGGCGTGCGCGGGCCGCCGCGACCCTCGCCCTCGCCTGACCCGGCGTGGCTGCCCGCCCCGGATCCGCGCCCCGCCTCCTCTCCGTCCCCTCCCAGGAGTTGCCATGCCCGCCCGTACACCCCACGCGGATTCCGGTTCCGCCCCCGGCCTCCACCGCCGGATCGTTTCCGCCGCGAGGCTCGTGGTGATAGGCGGCGCCCTTTCGTACCGGGCGCTCTTCAACTGGACGACGCCGTCCATGTTCATCGGCACCCTGTTCGCCGGCCCGCTGCTGCAACTCCTCTTCTTCGTCTTCCCGGGACGGCAGCTGGGCATCGCCGACGACCGCTGCCACCTGCTCGGCAACGCCGTGATCTCCTCGTCCACAGCCTGTGTGTACGGCGGCACGATGGCCGTCGCGAACGAGCGGCGTCACGGGACGCTCGGCGCGGTCCTGCTCAGCCCCCGCCACCGTGCTCCGCTCTGGTTCGGTCGGGCCCTTCCGTATGTGCTGAACGGTCTCGTCATCAGCGTCTTCACGCTCTCTGCCGTCTGTTTCCTGCTCGGTCTGCGCATTCCGCTTGAGGCTCTTCCGGGACTCGGCGCCGTGCTGCTCGCCGCCGGTGCCGGGTGCTCCGTGTTCGGCCTTGCGCTGGGGGCGCTCGGGCTGCGGTTCCGGGACGTCTTCCTCGTATCGAACGTGGCCGCTTCCGTACTCCTGCTGCCGACCGGCGCGAACGTGCCGCGGGAGACCCTGCCTGCCTGGATGCGGGACTTCGGGACGTGCTGTCGCTGACTCACGCAGCCGACGCGGCGCGTCAGTTGTCGGCCGGGGCCCGGCTCGACGGCCGGGGGATCGCCGCGGAACTGCTGACGGGCGCCGGCTACGCCCTGCTCGCCCTCGTGCTGCTCGCTCTGTTCGAACGGGGGAGCAGGCGGCGCGCGACGCTCGACGTGATGTGACGGGGTCCGCTGTTCACCCCGTGTTGGTGCCGGCGACGTTCCGTGGTGGGAACCTCCCCGCGTAGCCGAGATGCGGCAGGGAAGAGGGAGGCGTACGGAATGGAGAGCGGACCCGCTGTCCTGGCCGGAGCGACGTTCGCACTGTTCGGCGCGGCGCTGCTGCTGTGGACGGGGGCGCGCGTGCTGAACCGTGCGCCGGTGGCGTACGGGGTGCGCCCCTTTGTCTCCACCGCACTCGCCACCGTGTTCGGCGTACTTTTCCTCATCCTCGGGGTGTGGTGCTTCGGCCGCGTGTGAGTGCGTCCGCGCGCCGTACGTACGAGACCGGCCCCACCCGGGCGCCGGGCGGTGAGGCCGGGAACACGCCCGGGCCGGCCGACCCCCGCGCCCCGCGCCCGCAGGGCGGTCCGGACGGTGCCGAAACCCGCAGGCAGCGGCCGTGTGCGCGGCGGAGCGAGCGGGCCGGGCGGCAGGAATGGCGGAAGTCGGGTTACCGTTCGAGTGGCCGTTGCGGGCTTTTGCCGTTTGACACGGGGGCGGGTTGTACCGTCACACTCCGCAGCGACAGCACTGTCGGCAGCGCCCTCGCGCTGCCCCGGATGCCCACCGAGCGTCGACCGGAGAGAAGAGCGAAGTTGTCCCCGACCAGCGAGACCGCACAGGGCGGCCGCCGACTCGTCATCGTCGAGTCGCCTGCCAAGGCGAAGACGATCAAGGGCTATCTCGGCCCCGGATACGTTGTCGAGGCGAGCGTCGGGCACATCCGCGACCTCCCGAACGGCGCCGCCGAGGTGCCCGACGAGTACACCGGTGAGGTGCGTCGGCTCGGCGTGGACGTCGAGCACGACTTCCAGCCGATCTATGTCGTCAACGCGGATAAGAAGGCCCAGGTCAGGAAGCTGAAGCAGCTGCTGGCCGAGTCCGACGAACTTTTCCTCGCCACCGATGAGGACCGCGAGGGCGAAGCCATCGCGTGGCACCTCCAGGAAGTCCTGCGGCCCAAGGTTCCCGTCCACCGGATGGTCTTCCACGAGATCACCAAGGACGCGATCCGCGCCGCCGTCGCCAATCCGCGCGAGCTGAACCAGCGCATGGTCGACGCCCAGGAGACCCGCCGCATCCTCGACCGCCTCTACGGCTACGAGGTCTCGCCGGTCCTGTGGAAGAAGGTCATGCCGAAGCTCTCGGCGGGCCGCGTCCAGTCCGTCGCCACCCGGCTCGTCGTCGAGCGGGAGCGCGAGCGCATCGCCTTCCGCTCCGCCGAGTACTGGGACCTGACCGGAACCTTCGCCACCGGGCGGGGCGGCGATGCCTCCGACCCGTCCACGTTCACCGCCCGGCTCAGCGCGGTCGACGGGCGCCGCATCGCCCAGGGCCGCGACTTCGGCGCCGACGGGCAGCTGAAGTCCGCCTCCGGCCAGACGCTGCACCTGGACGAGGCGAACGCCCGGGCGCTGGCCGCCGCGCTCGCGGACTCCGCGTTCGCCGTGCGGTCCGTCGAGTCGAAGCCGTACCGCCGCTCCCCGTACGCGCCCTTCCGTACGACGACCCTCCAGCAGGAGGCGAGCCGGAAGCTGGGCTTCGGGGCGAAGGCCACCATGCAGGTCGCGCAGAAGCTGTACGAGAACGGCTTCATCACCTATATGCGTACCGACTCCACGACCCTCTCGGACACCGCGATCTCCGCGGCCCGGGCACAGGTCACGCAGTTGTACGGGGCGAACTACCTCCCCGAGAAGCCGCGTACGTACGCGGGCAAGGTCAAGAACGCGCAGGAGGCGCACGAGGCGATCCGCCCCTCCGGCGACCGCTTCCGCACCCCTGCCGAGACCGGCCTCACCGGTGACCAGTTCCGGCTGTACGAGCTGATCTGGAAGCGGACCGTCGCCTCCCAGATGAAGGACGCGACCGGTAACTCGGTCACCGTCAAGATCGGCGGCCGGGCGAGCGACGGGCGGGACGCCGAGTTCTCCGCGTCCGGCAAGACGATCACCTTCCACGGCTTCATGAAGGCGTACGTCGAGGGCGCCGACGACCCGAACGCCGAGCTGGACGACCGCGAGCGGCGGCTGCCGCAGGTCACCGAGGGCGACGCGCTGTCCGCCGACGAGCTGTCCGTCGACGGCCACGCGACGAAGCCGCCCGCCCGGTACACCGAGGCGTCGCTGGTCAAGGAGCTCGAAGAGCGCGAGATCGGCCGCCCGTCGACGTACGCCTCGATCATCGGGACGATCCTCGACCGCGGCTACGTGTTCAAGAAGGGCACGGCCCTGGTGCCGTCGTTCCTCTCGTTCGCCGTGGTCAACCTGCTGGAGAAGCACTTCGGCCGGCTCGTGGACTACGACTTCACCGCCCGCATGGAGGACGACCTCGACCGCATCGCACGCGGTGAGGCCCAGTCCGTGCCGTGGCTGAAGAGGTTCTACTTCGGTACGCAGGAGGGCGACGACGCGGCCGGGGCGGGGGCGGCCTCCGACGCGGGCAACGGCGACGGTGACCACCTCGGCGGGCTCAAGGAGCTCGTCACCGACCTCGGCGCGATCGACGCGCGGGAGATCTCGTCCTTCCCCGTCGGCAACGACATCAAGCTTCGCGTCGGCCGCTACGGCCCGTACATCGAGCGCGGCGAGAAGGACTCCGAGGGCCACCAGCGCGCGGACGTTCCCGAGGACCTGGCACCCGACGAGCTGTCCGTCGAATACGCGGAGGAGCTGCTGGCCAAGCCGAGCGGCGACTTCGAGCTCGGCGCGGACCCGGTCAGCGGGAACCAGATCATCGCCAAGGACGGCCGCTACGGGCCGTACGTCACCGAGGTGCTGCCCGAGGGCACGCCGAAGACCGGCAAGAACGCGGTGAAGCCGCGGACGGCTTCGCTGTTCAAGTCGATGTCGATCGACACGGTGACGCTGGCCGACGCGCTCAAGCTGATGTCGCTGCCGCGGGTGGTCGGCGTGGACGCCGAAGGCGTCGAGATCACCGCGCAGAACGGGCGCTACGGACCGTACCTGAAGAAGGGCACGGACTCGCGGTCGCTGACCTCCGAGGACCAGCTCTTCGACATCACGCTCGACGAGGCGCTCGCGATCTACGCGCAGCCGAAGCAGCGGGGGCGCGCCGCGGCGAAGCCGCCGCTGAAGGAGCTGGGCACGGACCCGGTGAGCGGGGCTCCGGTCGTCGTGAAGGACGGGCGGTTCGGTCCTTACGTCACCGACGGGGAGACGAACGCGACGCTGCGCACCGGGGACAGCGTCGAGGACATCACGCCGGAGCGGGGTTACGAGCTGCTGGCGGAGAAGCGGGCGAAGGGGCCGGCGAAGAAGAAGACGGCGAAGAAGGCCCCGGCCAAGAAGGCTCCGGCGAAGAAGGCTGCTGCGACGAAGAAGGTTGCGGCGAAGAAGACCACGGCCAAGAAGGCCACGGCGTCGAAGGCTGCGGCCAAGAAGGCCGCTGCGGAGGAGTAGGCGGGTAGGGCCGGGGAGCGCCTGCGCGGGCCTGTCTCCCCCCCCCGCCCCTTTCCGAAACCGGGGCTCCGACCCGGGCCCCGCTTTTCGAGCGCCGGAGGCGGCTGGGTTGCGCGCCGGGGCGGGTTCGGGGGCTCTGCCCCGGGCCCCGCGCCTCAAACGCCGGCGGGGCTGGATGACGCGGCGGAGCTGGGTCGTGCGGCTGCCGCTGGGCGATGCGGCGGGCACTGGGTGATGCGGCGAGGCTGAATGATGCGGCGGCGCCGGATGATGCGGCCGGGCTGGACCGTGTGGCTGGGCTCGTGGGCGTTTGTTCGGGTGGGGGGCACGGGGGATGTGGGTGTCCCGTTAGGCTGGGCGGATGACGCGAGCCGAGCAGCCTACGGTCGTGAGCCCCACCTCCGACGCACTTGCCGCAGACTCACGCGAGCGCGCCGTACGAGCCCTGTTGCGTATTCCTCCGCTGAAGCGGTTGTGGAGCGCCCAGCTCGTCGGCAGCACCGGCGATGCACTCGCCCTTCTCGTGCTGGTGCTGCTGTCGCTGCAAGCGGCGGTTCTCGAGGGCTCATTCGGGACCGGATACCGGGGGGCGGCCTTTGCCGTCGCCGCCGTGTTCGGGGCCCGGATCATTTCCACCCTGCTCTTCGGAGCCGTACTTCTCGGGCCGTTGACGTCGCTCACGGCGCCGGGCGGGCCGGTCGACAGGCGGTGGCTGATGATGGGCGCCGACGGGTTGCGGCTCCTGCTGCTCGTCGTCGCGCCCCTGTGGATCGACTGGACGCCCTCCAACGCGCTCACGATGATCCTCGTCACCGTCTTCGTGGCCGGGGTGGCCGAACGGCTCTGGACCGTCGCCAAGGAGAGCGCGGCCCCCGCACTGCTGCCCGCCCCGCCGATCGAGGGCGCCGCCGTGCGCCCCCTGCCGGACCACCTCGACGCACTGCGCCGGCTGTCCCTCCGTACGGACTTCGCGGCCGTTCCCCTCGCCGCGGCCGTCCTGCTGGTCGCCACCGTGATCGGCAGCCTGCTGGGCTCCGGCCTGGACTGGTTCTCCTTCCATCAGGCGGCCCTCGGTTCGTACGTCGCGGCCGGGCTGTTCTCCGCCTCGATCTCCACCCTGTACTTCCTGGAACTGCCGGCTACGCAGACGCCGCGCCCGCGCTCGCCCCTGGAGGGATTGCGCCGGCCGTCCGCGGGGAACGGCCCCGACAAGGGACGCACCGGTTCCATCCCGCTGATCGTCGCCACCTGCGCGGCCGTCGCCGGTGCCATCGCGGCCGCGGCCGCCGTCGCCGTGCTGCATGCCAGCGACCTCGGCGGCGGGCCCGTCACCCTCGCCCTGCTCGTCCTCGCCCTCACCGGCGGTACGGGTGTGGGCATCCGTACGGCGGGGAAGGTGCTGCCCACCCTGTCGCGGCGGCGGATGCTCTCGTTCGCCACCGCCGTCACGGGCCTCGCCCTCCTGGCGATGGGCCTCGTCCCGGACACCGCGACCGTCGTCCTGCTCGCCGTACTCGCCGGATACGCGGCGGGCGTCGCCGCGAACACCGGTCACGTCCTCGTCGACCAGGAGACCGAGGAGGCCCGCCGGACCAGGATCACCGAGCACCTCCAGGCCGTCGTACGGGTCCTCATCGCCGTCGGCGCCGTCGGCGGCCCCCTGGTCGCCGCGGCCATCGGCACCCACCGGCTGACCATCGGCGACTTCGTCTTCGCGCACGGCGGCGCCGCGTTCACCCTGATGCTGGTCGGCGCCCTGCTGCTGCCCGTCGCGGTCATCGTCCTCGCGAAGACGGACGACCGTTCCGGCGTACCGCTCCGGCGTGACCTGCGCGAGGCGCTGCGCGGCGGCGATCCGGCGGTCGCGCCCGCCGCGAACGGCTTCTTCATCGCCCTGGAGGGCGGCGACGGAGCCGGCAAGTCCACCCAGGTCGAGGCGCTCGCCGAGTGGATCCGGGCCAAGGGCCACGAGGTCGTCGTCACCCGTGAGCCGGGGGCCACCCCGGTCGGGAAGCGGCTGCGGTCCATCCTGCTCGACGTGTCGTCGGCCGGGCTCTCCAACCGGGCCGAGGCCCTGCTGTACGCCGCCGACCGCGCCGAGCACGTCGACTCGGTCGTCCGTCCGGCCCTGGAGCGCGGCGCCGTCGTCATCTCCGACCGCTACATCGACTCGTCCGTCGCCTACCAGGGCGCGGGCCGCGATCTGGCCCCGACCGAGATCGCCCGCATCTCGCGCTGGGCGACGAGTGGCCTCGTACCGCACCTGACCGTGCTCCTGGACGTCGCGCCCGAGACCGCGAGGGAACGGTTCACCGAGGCGCCCGACCGGCTGGAGTCCGAGCCGCCCGAGTTCCACGCCCGGGTGCGGTCCGGCTTCCTGACCCTGGCCGCCGCCGACCCGACGCGCTACCTCGTGGTGGACGCCGGGCAGGAGCCGGAGGCCATCACCACGGTCGTACGCCACCGCCTCGACCAGGTCCTGCCGCTCTCCGAGGCCGAGATCAAGGCCCGTGAGGAGGCCCGCAGGGCCGCCGAGGAAGAGGCCAGGCGCCGCGCCGAGGAAGAGGCCGCCCGCAAGGCCGAGGAGGAGCGCCTGGAGCGCGAGCGGCAGGAACAGCTCGCCAAGCTCCGTGCCGAGGAGGCGGAGCGCAAGCGCCGCGAGGAGGAGGAAGCGCGCCGGCGCGAGGCCGAGCGCCAGGCGGAGGAGGCCCGGCAGCGCGCGGAGGAGGCCAGGCGCCGCGCCGAGGAAGAGGCCGCCCGCAAGGCCGAGGAGGAACGGCAGCGTGCCGAGGAGGCCCGCCGCGTCGCCGAGGCCGAGCGCGCGCGCCGCGAGGCCGAGGAAGCGGCGTACGAAGCGGAACAGGCACGACTGCGCCGGCAGGCGGAGGAGGAGTCCCGGCTGCGCAAGGAGGCCGAGGCCGCGCGGCTGGAGAAGCAGCGCAAGGCCGAGGAAGCCCTGCTCCGGGCCGAGGCTGCCCGCCGCCAGGCCGAGGCGGAGGCCGAGGCCAAGGCCCGGGCCGAAGCGGCCGCCGCCGAGGAGCGTGCTCGTGAGCGGGCCGCGCGTGAGGAGGAGGCCCGCGCCCTGGCCGCGCGGCAGGAAGCCCGCACCCGGGCCGCCCGGGAGGAGGAGTCCCGGCTGCGGCAGGACTCCGGGGGTTCGTCGGAAGCCGGCGGTTCCGGCAGCGGTGACGAGCCGTCCGGGCCCGACAACGAGTTGACCGTGCCCACGCCGATCGTCGACCCGAACGAGATCACGCAGCCCGTTCCCGCGCCCGTGGATCCGGCCACCGGTTCCGGCCGGGGCCGCGGTGGGCCCTGGCCGTCCGACCAGGACGAGACGACCGTGATCCCGAAGTTCCCGGACGACTCCGAGGAGACGACCGTGCTGCCCGCCGTGCCGGACACCGGGCGCGGTGGCGGTGTACGGGAGCCCGACCCGTCCGACCGCGTGCCGCGCGGCATCTTCCGGGACGAGCGGACGGCGGAGGGCGACAACGAGCGCACCCGTGAGCTGCCGCAGATCACCGACCCGCACGCGCAGCAGCAGAAGCCGCGGCCCCGGCGCCCCCGGCCCGACTGGGCGGAGGAGACCCCGCTGGACGACCTGCCCAGCCTGGCCGACGAGCTGCTGGGCGGTTACGACGACGAGGGCCCGGAGTCCTCGGGCGGCAGGAGCCGCCGGCCGCGCCGCTGACCGGTCCGGCGCCTACGGAAGTACGCCGATGGCCCCGCGCCCTCCACGGGTGCGGGGCCATCGGCGTCCGGGTTGTCAGACCCGTCCCTCACAATGGGAGACCGGAGCGACGAGAGCCACGCGTCGAGCGAAGCGGAAAGGCGGTGCCCCATGTCCGTGTGGGACGACCTGGTCGGCCAGGACCGGGTGCAGGAGCAGCTGGGCGCCGCCGCCCGGGACGCCGATGTGCTGGTCACCGCCGATGCGGCGAGGGAGCCGGTGCCGCCCGGCTCGAAGATGACGCACGCCTGGCTGTTCACCGGACCGCCCGGCTCCGGGCGCTCCACCGCCGCCCGGGCTTTCGCCGCCGCGCTCCAGTGCACCAGCCCGGACCGCGCGTTGGGCGGGGCGCCGGGCTGCGGTTTCTGCGACGGCTGCCACACCAGCCTCATCGGTACGCACGCGGACGTCGACGTGATCCGCACCGACCTGCTCTCCATCGGTGTGAAGGAGACCCGTGAGCTGGTGCGACGCGCCCAGCTCTCGCCGGCGGTCGGGCGCTGGCAGGTCATCGTCATGGAGGACGCCGACCGCCTCACCGAGGGCGCGGGCAACGTCCTGCTGAAGGCGGTCGAGGAGCCCGCGCCGCGCACGGTGTGGCTGCTGTGCGCGCCCTCGCTGGAGGACGTGCTGCCGACGATCCGGTCGCGGTGCCGCCACCTCACCCTGCGTACACCGCCGGTCGACGCGGTCGCCGACGTCCTGGTCCGCCGGGACGGCATCGACCCGGAACGGGCCGCCGCGGCGGCCCGCGCCACCCAGGGGCACATCGGCAGGGCGCGCCGCCTCGCCACGGACGAGCGGGCCAGGGCGCGCCGGGCCGCGGTGCTGAAGCTGCCGCTGCGCGTCGAGGACATCGGGGGATGCCTCAAGGCGGCGCAGGAGCTGATCGACACCGCGACCGAGGACGCGAAGCAGGCGTCCGAGGAGGTGGACGCGAAGGAGACGGAGGACATGAAGGCGGCGCTCGGTGCCGCCGCCGGGGGCCGCATGCCACGCGGCACGGCCGGAGTGATGAAGGAGCTGGAGGACCGGCAGAAGCGCCGTAAGACCCGCACCCAGCGCGACAGCCTCGATCTGGCGCTCACCGAGCTGACCGGCTTCTACCGCGACGTGCTCGCCCTGCAGTTCGGCTCGCGGATCGCGATAGCCAACGCCGACGCCGAGGACGCACTGGACCGTGTCGCGCGCGCGTCCACTCCGGAGGGCACGCTGCGCCGGATCGAGGCGGTGTCGGCCTGCCGCCGCGCCCTGGACCGCAATGTGGCGCCGCTGCTGGCGGTGGAGGCGATGACCATGGCTCTGCGCGCGGGCTGAGGTGTGACCATGGCTCTGCGCGTGGGCTGGGGTGTGACCATGGCTCTGCGCGTGGGCTGGGGTGTGGTCAGGGGCTGTGCGCGGGCTGAGGTGTCCGGCGCCACCGGGCGCCCCGCAAGGCGCGCTGTATCACCCGAAAGAGGAGGGAAACGGGTGTGCGGCGACAGGGCGGCTACGCTCCGGGCATGGACACCAGGCGCCCGTTCCGCACTCTTGCTCTCGCGCTCGGCACTGCCGGCCTGCTCGTCTCCGGGTGCAGCGGCGGAGACTCGTCGTCGGAAGCCTCCTCCTCCGCCGGTGCCGCGTCCGCGTCGCCCGCAGCCGTGCCGGCCGGCCTGAAGCCGTATTACGCGCAGCACCTCAGCTGGCGGGACTGCGGTGTCAGTGGCTTCCAGTGCGCGACGATGAAGGCGCCGCTGGACTACGCGAAGCCGGACGGCGGCGAGATCAAGCTGGCCGTCTCGCGCAAGAAGGCGACCGGCCCCGGCAAGCGGATCGGCTCCCTCCTGGTGAACCCGGGCGGCCCCGGCGGATCGGCCATCGGCTACCTCCAGGGCTACGCGGGGATCGGCTACCCCGCCCAGGTGCGGGCCCGCTACGACATGGTGGCCGTCGACCCGCGCGGCGTGGCGCGCAGCGAGCCGGTCGAGTGTCTGACCGGGCCGCAGATGGATACGTACACGCAGGTGGACCAGACCCCGGACGACGACGCCGAGGTCACGAAGCTGAGTGACGCCTTCGAGAAGTTCGCCTCGGGCTGCGAGAAGCGCTCGGGCGAGATCCTGCCGCACGTCTCGACCGTGGAGACGGCACGCGACATGGACATGCTGCGCGCCCTGCTCGGCGACGAGCGCCTGAATTACGTGGGGGCGTCGTACGGAACGTTCCTGGGCGCGACCTACGCCGAACTGTTCCCCGGACGCACCGGCCGCCTGGTCCTCGACGGGGCGATGGACCCCTCGCTCTCGTCCGTGGAGATGAACCGGGCGCAGACGGCGGGGTTCGAGACCGCGTTCCAGTCGTTCGCGAAGGACTGCGTGAAGCAGGCGGACTGCCCGCTCGGGACCACGTCCGCCTCCGACGCGGCGGACCGCCTGAAGAAGCTCTTCGCCGACCTGGACGAGGACCCGATCCCGACGGGCGAATCGCGCGAGCTGGGGGAATCGCTCGCCACGACGGGCGTCATCGCCGCCATGTACGACGAGTCGGCCTGGCCCCAGCTGCGCGAGGCGCTGACCGGCGCGGAGTCGGGCGACGGATCGGGGCTGCTGGCCCTGGCCGACGGCTACTACGAGCGGGAGCCGAGCGGCAAGTACGCCAATCTGATGTTCGCCAACGCCGCTGTGAACTGCCTCGACCTCCCGCCCGCGTTCACCGGACCCGAGGCCGTGGAGAAGGCCCTCCCCTCCTTCGAGAAGGCGTCCCCGGTCTTCGGCAGGGGCTTCGCCTGGGCGGCCCTGAACTGCAACCGCTGGCCCGTCCCCGCCACCGGCACCGCCCACCGCATCGAGGCCGAGGGCGCCGCCCCCATCGTCGTCGTCGGCACCACCCGCGACCCGGCCACCCCGTACGCCTGGGCCGAGTCCCTGGCCGCCCAGCTCTCCTCGGGCACCCTGCTCACCTACGAGGGCGACGGCCACACCGCGTACGGACGCGGCAGCGACTGCATCGACACGGCGATCAACACGTACCTCCTGGAGGGCACCCCTCCGGCCGCGGACAAGAAGTGCACCTGACCTCCCCGCCCGCCGCTGACCTGCGGGTTGGCGGCGGTCGCGGGGTGGTTCGGAGCACCCTCGGAAACTGTGTAGACTTGGCGTCGCTGCTGATCGCATCATGGTGCGAACAGGGCGCGCCGCCTTAGCTCAGTTGGCCAGAGCAACGCACTCGTAATGCGTAGGTCTCGGGTTCGAATCCCGAAGGCGGCTCGGATCAGCCCCAGGACTCACTCGCCGTGACCTGGGGCTTTTTCATGTCCGGGGGTGGCTGAGCCGGCTCGCCACCGCGGCTGTGTGTTCCACGGCGTTCGCGAGCCCGCCGGTAGTGGTCAGCGCGAGAAACGGTTCAGCGAGCGGCGGTAGGTGCCCATTCCGATGAGCAGGGGGTTGGCGGGTTTCCTGGCCGTCCGGCGCCGCTCGCCGCTCTGCCCGGTCTGTGGCTTCTGGGGTTGCTGGGGCTCCGGAGATTCGTGTGACTCCTGCTCCACGGTCTTCTGCGACCGCTCGGAGCCGGTCCGCCGCTCGCCGATGAAGACCGTGGCCGGGTGGCCGTTGACCAGGATCCCGTGCGTCTGGCGGACGGTGAGGCCGGCGTCGGTGAGCGCCGCTTCGAACGAGGGGGCGCCCCGGCGGGCGCAGAGCAGCACGTACCGGCCCGTCTCCGGGTGCAGGACCCGGGCCAGGGAGAGTCCGGTGGTCCGGGCGAACTCCTCGTACGGCACGGGCAGTTCCTCGTGCTCGCCCCACGGCGGGTCCGTCACGACGGCGTCCACCGAGCCGTCGGGGACGGACGGGAGGGTCATCGCGTCCTCGTCCAGCAGGCGCACCCGTCGGTCGCGCAGGGTCTCGCCGGGCAGCTGTTCGCGGTGGTCCGCGAGGTCCAGGTCGGAGTAGATGACCTCCCGGGCCGGCAGGGCGAGCCGGGCGACCACGAACGAGCCGCTGCCGGCGAACGGGTCGAGGAAGGTGTCCTCGGGGCGCGGCTCGGACGCCAGGACCAGCATGGACGACAGCTCGTGCGACAGCGCGCCGCGGGCCTTCTTGGGCCGGGCGGGCTTGGGCAGCCGCGCGCAGAACATCAGGTCCCGCATGTCCAGGCGGCCGATGACCCAGTACTCCTGGCCCCGGCCGCTGGGTTCGAGTCGCATGCCCGTGCAGGCGGATACCGTGCGCTCGATCTCGCGCTTCGGGGCGCCCGCGACGGAGGCGAGTTCGCCGTCGACGTGGACCATCACGCGGAAACCCCGGGCGCGGGGCCCGGGGAGCGGCGGGAATTGCGCCTTCTTCAGCGAGCCCGCCAGCTGGGCCACATTTTCATCGATGTCACTGCGCCGGATCTCAGTGATCACCGCAAAGGCGTTCTTCGCGAAGGGAATGTCCGCGACGCGTTCCATCGGTGAGCTGGAGGAGAAGAGCATGGCGCTGTCGTCCTGGTACTCCGCCCGGAAGCCGTCGACGAAGTGCGACATGGCATCCGCGACGAGTTCGCCGGCCCCGGCGGGGTACTGGATGAAATAGCGCATCCGGGAAGCGTACCGGACCCCGGGGCCGCCGGAGCGGCCGCTTTCGGGGGGTGGTGGCGGCGCGCGCCGGTGCGCGGACAGGCGTTCTTCAGCGTTTCGACGGGCTGTGCAATCGAACCGTGTTCCGCAGCATCCAGCCTTTCCGCTGCTCCGGTAAGGCTGCTTGGAAGAGGCTGCTCTGGCCAAACTGTTCTGATGAGGCTGCTCTGACCAAGCTGCTTTGATGAAGCTGCTTTGATGATCACCGGATCGGCTGAATTTCCGATCCGGTGATGTGCCCGCTTGCCGATCCGGCCGTCCGACGGCAGTCCTCAGCTCTCCAGGGCCTCGTACGCGAACCAGTCGAAATGGACCGTGCCGCTCGCCGCGTACAGGCCGATCACCCGGCCCGTGAAGCCGCCGGTCACCTCCGTGGAGAGGTAGCGCCCGTCGAGGGAGCCGAGCGCGGTGAACGTGCCGTCCGGCTCCTCGACGCCCAGGGACACCGTGTCCGGCCCCGTGCACGGGTCGAGCGGGGCCCGGGTGGGCGCGATGTCGATCCCGAGCACCACCGGTCCGGCCGGTGCTGGGCGGGACGCGAGCACCGTGCGGAGCGGGCCGATCCGGGCGATGAGCCGGATCCCGCCGCCGCCCGCCTCGATCGCGTAGTGGTGTGCCTCGTCGAGCCGGACCGCGAGCCCGCCGTGCCCGTCCGCCGTGTCCACCAGCGTGCGCGCCCGGCACGCCAGGTGCTGCTGGCGGCGTCCGGTGAACACCGCGTCCGGGTCGTCCAGCGTGCCGCCCCGCCCGTGCAGGGTCAGCCAGCCGGGCCGTTCCTTCGTCCCGGCCCGGCCGGCGGTGGAGCGGCGCGGCGAGATCCAGTACGGGCGCGGCTCGGCCAGGTCGAAGTCGTCCCGGGCCGGGGCTGCGGGCGCGGGCGCCAAGGGCCAGGGCGGCGCGGGGAGTTCGGTGGAGACCTCGCCGACGACGGGCCAGCCGTCCACCCAGGTCACCGGGGCGAGGAAGGTTTCGCGGCCGAGGACGTGCCAGCCGGGCGTGCCGCCACCCGGACGCACGCCGAGGAGCACCAGCCACCAGGTGCCGTCGGGCCCCTGGACCAGGTCGCCGTGTCCGGTGTTCTGGACGGGGTGCTCGCGGCCCCGGTGGGTGAGGACCGGGTTGTCCGGGCAGGGCTCGAAGGGCCCGGCGGGCGAGGGGCCGCGCGCGACGGAGACCGCGTGCCCGCGCTCGGTGCCGCCTTCGGCGATCAGGAGGTACCAGTGGTCGCCGATCCGGTAGAGGTGCGGGGCCTCCGGCGCCTTCGCCCCGGGCGCCCCGGACCAGATGCGGCGCGGTTCGCCGAAGGCCTCGCCGGTGTGCGGGTCGATGCGGACCTGGGAGACCCCGGCGACGGTGCACCAGCAGGTGCCGTCCTCGTCCCAGGCCAGGTCCGGGTCGATGCCGGGCACCCCGGGCAGCGGGACCGGGTCGGACCAGGGGCCGGCCGGGTCGGTGGTGGTGAACAGCAGGTTGCCGACCTCGACATTGGTGACGACGAGCCAGAACCGGCCGTCGTGGTGCCGGAGCGTCGGCGCGTAGATGCCGCCGGAGGCCCGGGTTCCCGGGGTCAGGTGCAGCTGCTCGGGGCGGTCGAGGACGTTGCCGATCTGCGTCCAGTGGACCAGGTCGCGGCTGTGGAAGAGCGGGATGCCCGGGAAGTACTCGAAGCTGGAGCACACCAGGTAGTAGTCGTCGCCCACGCGGCAGACGCTGGGGTCGGGGTGGAACCCGGGGATCACCGGGTTGCTGACGGTCGTGCCCGTCTGGTCTCGGACTGGCATGGCATCCGTTCCTGTGCGTCGCGCGTGCTGCCGGAGGGAGGCGTCGAAGCACGGCTGTCGAAGCGCTTCGATACCGAGGTGACCCTAGTAACCGGGTGCGCGCGCGACAAGGGGGACACCGGCGGAGAAAGGGCCTACGCCGAGCCGCCGTTGCTCTTGAGCAGCTGGCCGTTGACCCACTGGCCCTGCGGTGAGCAGAGGAAGGCGACCAGGTGCGCGGTGTCCTGGGGGGTGCCGAGGCGGCCGAGCGGGGTGTCCCGCCGGATCAGCTCCGCCAGTTCTTCGTTCATCCACCCCGTGTCCACGGGACCCGGGTTGATGACGTTGGCGGTGACCCCGAGGTGCGCCAGTTCGCGCGCGGCGGCCAGGGTGATGCGGTCCAGGGCGCCCTTGCTGGCCCCGTACGGCAGATTGCCTACGGTGTGGTCGCTGGTGAGTGCGACGATCCGGCCCGTTCCGGCGGGGGCGCGGAAGCGGAGCGCGTACTCCCGGATCAGCAGCCAGGTGGCGCGCGCGTTCACCGCGAAGTGGCGGTCGAAACTCGCGAGGGTGGTGTCGAGGAGCCCTGAGTCCACCGATTCGGCGTGGCTCAGCACCAGCGCGGTGACCGGCCCGATCCGCCGTTCCGCCTCGTCGAAGACGCGGGCGGGGGTGTCCGGGTCGATCAGGTCGGCCTCGATCGCGGCGGTGCGGGCGCCGTGCGCGGTGAGCGACGCCTCGATGGCCGCGGTCGCGCCGCGCTCCTCGCCCCAGGTCATGCGCCGGTCGTAGGGCGTCCAGTAGGTGAACGCGATGTCCCAGCCGGAAGAGGCGAGTTGACGCGCGATGCCGGCGCCGATGCCCACCGTGCGGCCGACCCCGGTGATCAACGCGAGGGGGCGGGACGGGGCGGCGGGCTGCGTTTCGGTGGTGGTCACGGGAACTGATCATCCTGGACGGACTCCCGTCCGGGCAATGGAGTTCGGGCTTGTTCCCGGGCCGGGCCCAGGGCCGCCGGGCGGGTGCGTACGACGACGCGCGGACGCCCGTCCGGGTGGTGCCGGACGGGCCTCCGGGGCAGTGCGGGACGGGCGCGGCCTCAGCCCGTCCTGCGGCGCCTCAGCGCGTACCAGGTGAGGCAGCAGGCGACGAGCACCACGGCCCCGGCGCTCCCTGCGCCGACCGGCGTGGCGAGGAGGCCCAGTGGCGAGCCGTCCTCCTTCGAAGCGCTTGCGGAGGTGGCGACGGTGCCCGGCTTCGCGCTCTTCGTCCCTCCGGACGCCGTGGGCTTCCGCTCGGCCCCGCCGCCGAAGCGGAAGACCGGGCTGTCATCGGCACGCGGTGCGCCCGAGATGACCACGTCCAGCGAGAGGGGAACCACGATCCCCTTGGCCAGGTCGCCCGGCTCGGCGACCTGAGCCTGGATGTAGTACGTGCCCGGCACGTCGTAGGCGTCGGGCGCCTCGCTCGTCGTGGTTCCCGGCTCGGTGATCTCCCAGGGGCCACAGACCCGTTCGATGTGGCCGGTCCGGCGTGCGAAGAGTTCCGTCAGCCGGTGGTCCTTGTTGCACAGTGTCGACGTGCGCCGCGCGTCGTAGACGGTGACGGCCAGTCCGGCGGTGGTGGCGTGCGGGAAGTCGTCGGGGATGTCCACACCGGCCTTGACCGTCAGCCGCTGCCCCGCCTTCAGCTCGACCCGCCAGAAGGGTGCCTCGCCGACGGTGATGGACTGGCGGTGGGTGCCCGGCCCGATCGGGGTGGCGTCGTTGAAGGAGAAGCCGCCCTCCGCGTCGGCTCCGACGCGGGGCTCCGGAGGCCGGACCCCGGTCGCTCGGGAGGTTGCGTCCGCGATGCCGATGAGCAGCTCGACGGGCATGGCCGGGTCCCCGGACCGCGTCACGTCGTTCTCCACCCTGACGCAGCCCATGTCGTCCTCGGCGGGCTTGTCGACTTTCCCGCCGGCCCCGCTGCGGCCTCCGGTGGAGATGACGTTGGCCCACCCCATGGACTGGTCGAACTCCCTGATCCATGAACGGGGTTCGCTCTCGTCGGCGGGGCCCGCGGCGACGGTGATGATGGACCCGCGTGCGTAGCCCTTCTCGGCGACGGCGGTGGCGCTTACCTGGAGCAGTTGGTCCTGCCGCTTCTTGACCCGGTAGTAGAGGTCCCGTCCCCCGGTGAACTTGTCCAGGTACTGGCCGGGCCCGACCAGCGGCGCGTTCCGGCAGCTGTCGAGCGAGCCGTCGACCGGCTTGCCGGTGGCCCGGTAGGTCCGTCACTCCTTGCGGAACAGGGTGTCCAGATCGGAGATCAGCGCGTCGGTGTCGTCGGAGTCCGTGTACGCGCCGCCCGTCACGTCGGCGATGCACTTCAACTGGGCGCGGGCCGAGGCCGGCGCGCGGAACCCGATCACGTCCACGGCCAGGTCGATGCCCTGGTCCTTGAGTTCACGGGCCACCTCGCACGGAGGTGGCGGGGCACAGGTGTCCTCGCCGTCCGAGACCAGGACGACGCGGCGCTCGCCGCTCGGGCCGAGGTCCTTGGCCGCCGCGCGCAGCGAGACGCCGATGGGGGTGAACCCGACGGCCTCGAAGCGGGCGATCCGGCTCTTGGCATCGGACCGCGCAGCCCGGTCCATCGTGGCCACGGGCAGCACCGGTTGCGTATCGGCGCAGCCCTTCGTCCGGTCCTCTCCGGGGTACGTGGCGCCGTACACGCGCAGGCCCAGCTCGGCCTGTGCGGGCGCCTTGTCGATGATCCGGGTGACTGCCTGCTTGGCGGCGGAGAGGCGGGTCCGGCCCTTGCCGGCGTCCGCCTGGTTCATCGACCCGGAGAGGTCGAGGACCAGGTCGATCCTGGCGGCCTCCGGAGTCTCCGGGGACGCCGCGGGAGTCGCGCCGGCCTGCGTCGCCGACGTCAGGAGCGAGGCGGCCAGTAACGCGGGAAGAGCGGCCAGTACCCGGCGTCGCCAGGGTGTCGGATTCACGGAGGTGCTCCCAGGAGGTCGGTCCGTCGGGCGGTGAGACGGATGGCGGGTGGCCTTCACCCACACGGACGATAAGCAACTGCAAATAGTTCCTTGGTCCGTGCACTTCCTGTGTGCACACAGTATGTGGCGAATAGAGGGAGGTCGAAATCCCGACTGCAACGTTCCTGTTCATCTCGCCACGTTGCCCTTACGGCTGCGGCTACGACGTACGAGCGGCGCGCCGGTACCCCCCCTTGTCCCGCGCCTCAGCGCGGCGGCGCAGAACGGTGGCGCGGACCTTCAGAAGGTTCGGCACCAGTGCGTAGACGACCGCCGGCACGACGATCCCGGTGATCACCAGGGTGCGCAGGAGCATCGGGAAGCCCTTGACGTACGGACCGACCAGCAGCTGCACCACGGTCAGGGCGGCGAACACCGCGATCCAGGTGAGCAGGGCGCGCATGTGTACGGAGGGCAGTGCCACCGGCTGTGCGGGGGTGGTGGCAGCGGTGGCGGGGCGGGTGGTGGTGGTCATGGGAAGTCCCATCCAGGTCGGCGTGCGAGGTGTGTGGAGGTGGTGCTGTCCTCCGTGGTGCGCTCCACCATTCCAACCAACCGGTTGGATGTCAACCATCCAGTTGGTTGGAGATGAGGGGGGAGCCGTTCTACGCTGGTGGCATGACCTCGGACATGACCTCCACCAAGGAACGGCTCCTCGCTGCGGCGAAGGAGGAATTCGCAGCTCACGGCATCGCCGGAGCCCGCGTCGACCGCATCGCGGAGCTGGCCGGCGTGAACAAGGAACGGATCTACGGCTACTTCGGCAACAAGCAGAAGCTGTTCGACGCCGTCGTGGGACGCGCGCTGGACGAGCTGGCCGCGGCCGTACCGCTCAAGGGCGGTGACGACCCCGCCGAGTACGTGGGACGGGTGTACGACTTCCACCGCGACAACCCGGTGCTCGTGCGCCTCTTCTTCTGGGAGGGCCTGCACTACCGCGATGGTGTCCTGCCCAACGAGGAGGGCCGTCGCGGCCACTACGAGGAGAAGATCGCCGCTCTCGCGGAGAGCTTCGGCACCGAGGCGTCGCCGCAGGTCGCGGCCTGCCTGCTGAGCCTCATCGGGCTCGCCGCCTGGCCCAACGCGGTGCCGCAGCTGGCCCGGCTGATCATCGGCCCCGACGCGGAGGCGGCCGGCGGCCTCGACCTGCGCGCCCATGTCGTGGCCTTCGCCCGCCAGGCGCTCGCTGACGTCCCGTCCGTGACCCCGGCGGCCTAGGTGTTCTGTCCCGGGAGGCTGTGGACGGGCGAGGCGGGCTGGGCGTGCCGGGTCGGAGGGGTCAGCCCCTGAGGTACGCCAGGACCGCCAGCACCCGGCGGTTCGTGGTGTCGTCCAGCGACAGGCCGAGCTTGCCGAGGATGGATCCGAAGTGCTTGCTGACCGTGCCTTCGCTCACCGAAAGGGCCGCCGCGACCGAGGCGTTGGACTTCCCCTCAGCCATCAGCGCCAGCACCTCCAGCTCGCGCGCGGTCAGCCGGGACAGCGGGTCCCGGCGGTGCCGGATCAGCTGCCGGACCACCTCCGGGTCGACCACGGTGTCCCCGGCGGCGACCCGGGCGAGGGCGTCCACGAACTCCTCGACGTGGCCGATGCGTTCCTTGAGGAGGTAGCCGACGCCCCTTCCGTCCGCCGAGTCGAGCAGGTCCTCCGCGTAGGCGCGCTGCACGTACTGGCTGAGTACGAGCACCGGCAACTCCGGCTGCCTGGCGCGTAGTTCCAGCGCGGCGCGCAGGCCCTCGTCGGAGAAGCCGGGCGGCATGCGGACATCGGTCACCACGATGTCGGGGCCGTGCTCGGCGACGGCCGCGACCAGCTCGTCCGCCGTGCCCGCGCCGGCCACCACCTGGTGGCCGAAGCGTTCGAGGAGGCCGACGAGCCCTTCCCGCAGGAGCACGCTGTCCTCAGCCAGTACGATCCGCACGCTCAGGGCCTCCCGCTCGCACCCGGTACGGGGACTTCCAGGCGGAACACCGTGGGCCCGCCGGGGGGACTGGACAGTACCAAACGGCCGTCGAGCACCGAGAGACGGTCGGCCACCCCCTGGAGCCCCGTCCCGTCGCCCGCCGACGCGCCGCCCCGCCCGTCGTCCGCCACCTCCACCACCAGCCGGCCCCGCGCCACCCGCCCGGACACCCGGACCCGCTCCGCGTCACTGTGCCTGGCCGCGTTCGCCAGCGCCTCGCACACCGCGAAGTACACCCCGCTCTCCACGGCCCCCGGCAGCCGCTCCGGCAGGTCCAGGTCCAGATCGACCGGCACCACCGAGCGGTCCGCGACGTCCTCCACGGCCGCCCCGAGCCCCCGGTCGGTCAGGACCTGGGGGTGGATGCCCCGGATCAGCTCGCGGATCTCCACCAACGCGGTGTCGGCCTCGCCGTGCGCCTTCGCCAGCAGCCCGGCCAGGGGCTCGGCCGGGCTCTCCAGGCGGGCCAGGCCGAGCGTCATCGACAGGGCGACCAGACGCTGCTGCGCCCCGTCGTGCAGATCGCGCTCGATGCGCCGCCGTTCCGCCTCGAAGGCATCGACCAACCGGCTGCGGGAGCGGTCCAGTTCGCGCAGCCGCGCCCCCGCCCCGGAGTCCGTGAGCAGCGCCCGGGTCAGCGTCGCGCGCCAGGCCGCCAGCACCCCCAGCGGATATGCGAACACCGGGAGCAGTGCCAGCCCGGCGAGCAGCGCCCCGAAGGCGGCCGGATAGGAGTGGACGAGCCACAGCTTCAGCACCCGGACCTCCTCGCCGCCGCACGCGGCCAGCACCGCGGGTGCCGCGATCAGCCCGCCGCACACCGTGAGTGCCGTCCCCACGGTCACCGCTTCCAGCGGCCACAGGACGACCGCGGTGAGCAGCGCGTACGCCAGCTCCCGCCAGGTCGCCCGCTCCCGCAGCCGGGTCCGCAGCCAGGCGGTGAGCCCGGTGCCGTCCGGCTCGCCGTGGACCGGGGCGAGCGGGCAGGGATCGACGAGCCGCAGCCTGCGACGCTCCAGGGCGGCGAGCGGGATGCCGGAGAGGGCCAGGGTGAGCAGGAGCGGGAGGCCGACGAGGAGCACGGCGAGCGCCCCGCCCACGACCGCGAGCAGCAGGAGGACGGCGAGCGTCAGGACACCGGTGAGCGCGCCGGTCATCAGGTAGAGCGCCGCCCGCCACGGCCAGGGGCCGCGCACGTACCGCCGCTGCCGCAGGGCCCGGTGGAGGCCGGGGGAGGAGGACATGCGGAAACGGTAGGCGGCGCGCACGGACCCGGACCACCCGGCGGTTTCCACTCTTGAGGTGGAGGCAGCTCCACCTCAG